>JBDTIO010000604.1:0-3991 GCA_039936375.1 Caldimonas sp.
AAAGGTGGTTGTCGACCAGCTCGTAGAAGGTCTTCGTGTAGAGCTTGCCGATCGAGAAATTGGTCGGGTCGGGGAAGTCGACGACGATGGCGTCGAACATCTCGTCGTGCTGCTCGAGCCAGCTGAAAGCGTCGGCGTTGACGATGTGCATCTTCGGCGAGAGCAGCGACTCGTGGTTGAGGCCGCGCAGCAGCGGCTCGGTCGAGAAGAGCCGCGTCATGTGCGGATCGAGCTCGACCAGCGTGATGCTCTCGACGCTCGGGTACTTGAGGATCTCGCGCGCCGCCATGCCGTCGCCGCCACCCAGCACGAGCACACGACGCGGCGCCACGGTCGCCGAGAGCGCCGGATGGACCAGCGCTTCGTGATAGCGGTATTCGTCGCGCGAGTGGAACTGCAGGTTGCCGTTCAGGAAAAGGCGAATGCCGGCCCGGCTCGAGGTGATGACGATGCGCTGGTACGGGCTCGTCTCGCTGTAGATGACGTGGTCGGCATAGAACCGGTCTTCGGCCCAGGTCGTGACGCGGTCGGCGAACACGAACACCGAGGCGAGCGCGGCGATCGTCAGCACGCAGGCCGTCGCTTGTGCCGCGATGCCGCGCAGCTCGCCGCGAAAGAGCCACAGGGCCCAGACGGCGACGCCGGCGTTCATTAGGCCGAAGAAGGCGCCGGTGCGGATCAGGCCGAGCTGCGGCACGAGCAATAGCGGAAACGCGATCGCGACGACGAGGGCGCCGAGGTAGTCGAAGGTCAGCACCTGCGACACCAGCATCTTCAGGCTGCCGCTGCCCGATCGCCCGGCGTAGCGCTTGAGGATGCGCATGACCAGCGGAATCTCGAGGCCGACCAGGATGCCGACCAGCAGCACCAGCGCGTAGAGGGCGAATCGGAACGACGGCGTCGAAGCCGACTGCGCCGAGAAGAGCGCCGCCGGCGTCAGCCCGCCGACCAGGCCGACCAGCAGCTCGACGCGCAGAAACTGCGCCACCAGCTGGCGCTCGAGAAAGCGCGACAACCACGAGCCGATGCCCATGGCGAACAGGTACGTGCCGATGACGGTGGAAAACTGAAGGATCGAATCGCCGAGCAGGTAGCTGGCGAGGGTGCCCGCGGCGAGCTCGTAGACGAGCCCGCAAGCGGCGACGATGAAGACCGAGGCGAGAAGCGCGACTTCGGCCGGGCGGATCGCATGCGCGTGCGACTCCGCATCGGCCGGCGCCGCCGGGACGTCACTCACCCATGCACCGCCGCCGCGACGATCATGCCGATGGCGATTGCCATCGAGCCGACGACGATCGCCAGCGCCGTGTTCTTCTTGTGCACGATCTCGTCCCAGAGATGGAATGGCGTGAGCTTGTCGATGATCACGAACGAAACCCAGAAGATGACGACGCCGATCAGGGCATAGAGGATGGACCCGAAGACGATCTCGGGCTTGAGCCATTCGAGTGACATTGCGCGCTCCTGCTGTGAGTGGGGTAAATGTGCCGTCGAAGCGGCCGGCTATTTGTGGCCGCCGCCGCTGGAAAAGCCGCCGAATGCGCCGCCAAGGGTTCCGATCGCGGCGCCGCTGCGCTGCTTGTTGAGGCAGCTCTGGTATTCCTGCGAGGCACTGCCGAAGGTCCTGAGCGCCTGGCTGCAGTCGCCGCTGCCCTGGCTGCAACGGACGAGCATCAGCACGAGCAGGATGACGATGATCCAGAAGATGATCTTGGTGAGCGGCGTCGAGGCATGGAAGGCGGTCGGCAGGGAGTCGCGCTGCAAGGCGGCACGCTGCTCGGGTTTGAGGCGGAAGGCGGCGATGACCACGTCGGCGCTCAGGGTCTCGCCGCCCGACCAGACGATCTCCTGCGTGCCCTCGCCCGCGGTCCGCTCGCGGTTCAGACGCTTCGCCGAAGCGCCGCCGGTGCCCTGATAGTCGGTGTTGGCGGTGCGCTGGTCTTTCGCGACCTGCCAGTAGAACTCGCCGAGCACGTAGGTGACCTGCCCGGTGTAGTCGTAGAGCTTGCGATAGAGCAGGTCCTCGTACTTGACGCTCTCGCCGAACGCCTGCGGCGCGCCGGTCAGCGGGATCGTCCAGCTCCAGCCGTCCTGCGCGTCGACGATGAAGGCGAAGCCGGAGGTGCGGTGATAGAGCAGGTACTCGCGCCAGAAGGATTGCTCGTCGTCGGTGCTGTCCGGGATCTCGACGTATTCCGCGTAGCCGACCACCTGCCACGGCAGCGACTCCTTGCCGCCGAAGGCCATCGTGCCGACCGTGCCGAGCGGAATCTGCGGCTCCGTGCTGTTCGTCTGCTGGTAGTGCGCCAGATCGCCACCGACGCCTTTCGAGACGTCGATCACCGACTTGCACTGATGGCAGACGATCGACTGCGTCGTGTCGAGCTTCACCTCGAGCGCGGCGCCGCAGTTCGGGCATTGCAGCGACTTGCCCGAAAGCGTCTTCTCGCCGGCTTCGGCCAGGCCGGTCATCGCCAGGTCCGACAGCGACACCGAATGGCCGACCGACCAGGTCGGCCGCGCCGGGTCGGTGTAGTCGATCGTGCCGACGTCGCCGCGGCTCGAGCGCACGTCGGCAACGACGAAGCCGTGCTCGAGATTCGGCCGGCTCGGCAGCTCGCCCTGCGCCGCGATCAGCTTGGCGGCGACGACCGAGGCGACCGACCAGCTCTCGCCGTTGACGGTGAGCGGCGCGCCCACCTGCAGTTGCTCGGGCGCCGGCACCGGCGTTTGCAGCGGCGCGTCGAAGGCGACGACGAAGCCGGCGTTGTCTTCCGAGAGCCAGCCCGACTTCTGCAGGTCGGGGCCGGTCTCGAAGAGGGCGTGCCATTCGTTCCACGTGCCCTCGGCATAGCGATATTGCAGCCGGCCGATGAGCGTGAAGTGGGCGCCCTGGTACTTGCCCGCGGCGCCGAGCTGCAGCGGCGAATGGTCGTCGAAGACCTCGGCGCTTTCGCCGATTTTCCTAAGGGCGTCGCCGGCGCGAACGACCGTCGAATGGCAGAAGCTGCAGACCGCGAACGGCGTCGCCGCCGAGCGAAACTCGACCGGCGCGCCACAGTTGGGGCACGGGGCGCTATAGACGCGCTGCGGTGTGGGTTCGGTGGCCAAGGTCGGTGCAGGTCTGCGAAAACGGAGCCGGAAGCGGCCCCGTCTTCTACCCCAGCACGATCACCTCAGGCCAGCTTTTTCAAGAGCTCGGCCTTTTTGGCGTCGAACTCTTCCTGCGTCAGGATGCCCTTGGTCTTGAAGTCGGCCAGGCGTTCGAGCGTGGCCATTACGTCTTCCGGCTTGACGCCGGCCATCGCCGCCGCGCCAGCGGCCGCTGCCGCCGCCGGCGCAGCCGGCGCCGCGGAAGACAAGCCCTGGCCGAGCTGGTTGGCCATCACCTGGCCGAGCGCCACTCCGGCACCGAGGCCGACCGCGCTGCCGACCATGCCGCCACCGCCGTTGGCACCGCTCGCGGCCAGCGCCGGAATCGACTGCGCTGTCTGGTACTGCATGAACTTGGCGGTGTCGCCGACCATGCCCATGCCGATCTTCTGGTCGAGGATCTTCTGCAGCTCGTCGGGCAGCGAGACGTTCTGCATCGTCACCATCTCGAGCTTCAGGCCCAGCTTCTCGAAGGCCGGCGCGGTCGCGTCCTGCAGCGCCTTGGCGAAGGCCACCTGGTTGGCGGCGAGATCGAGGAACGGCGTGCCACTGGCACCGACCGCGTTCGAGATGTCCTGCAACATCAGCCCGCGCAGCTGGCCATCGATGTCGCTCACCGTGTAACGCTCGCGCGTGCCCGAGATCTCGGTATAGAAGAGGCGCGGATCGGCGATGCGATAGGCGTAGTTGCCGAATGCACGCAAGCGCACGGCACCGAAGTCCTTGTCGCGGATCGTCACCGGCTGGCTGGTGCCCCAGCGCTGGTCGATCTGCTGGCGCGTGCTGAAGAAGTACACGTCGCTCTTGAACGGGCTCTTGAAGAGCTTGTCCCAGTTCT
>JBDTIO010000605.1:0-7937 GCA_039936375.1 Caldimonas sp.
TCGGGTCGTACGGCAGCTTCGCGTACAGCCACGGGTTGATCGCGTGCGTGGCGACCGCGCCCATGACGATGGTCGTGCCGTCGGGCGCGGCCTTGGCGACGAAGTCGGCGCCGATGTTGCCGCCGGCACCCGGCTTGTTCTCGACAACGACGACGCCGAGGCTGTCCTTCACTTTCTCGGCGAGAGCGCGGGCGATGATGTCGAGCGGGCCGCCCGGCGGATAGGGAACGATGAAGCGGATCGGCCGACTTTGCGCGCTCGCCGCGATCGGCAACGCCGCCGCCGTTGCGGCGCTGGCCAGGGCCGAGAGCGCGAGACGGCGCTTCACGGCTTTCTCAGCAGAATCGCCTTGACCCAGCCCTCGCCACGCGAGGTGGTGACCTTGACGAAGCCGTTCATCTCCTCGCCGTTGAGCAGCACCTCGTCGTTCTTGCCGAGCGTTTGCAGGTCGCCTGAGCCATTGCGCGCCTGACGCAGCACCTTGACGCCGTTGATCTTCGGCACCATCACGTCGCCGGGCGAGCCGGCGTTGGCGCGCACGCTCATCGCCGCATTCTGTTGCGACGCGACGCCGGCGCGGGCCTGCACCAGCGACGGGTTGTCGCGGATGTTGCGGACGATGTTGTTCCAGTTGTCGAGGAAAGAGGCGACCACGACCTTGCCTTCGTTGGTGTTGCCGTAGCCGCCACCGATGGCGGAGAGGCCGCCGAAAACGGCGCCGCCGACCGCGAAGTCGGCCTTCTCGGCGCTGCCTTGCGCCGAGGCGACCTGGATCCCCGAGCGCGAATCGACCAGCAGCATGCTCGTCTCCGCCTGCTTGAATTTCACGCCACCGGCGATGCCGGCAAGCGCCTGGCCACGGCCGCCGCCCAGCAGCCCACCGAGGGCGCCGCCGATGCCGCCGGCATTGTTCTCGCTGAACACGACCGTCGGCGTGACGATGAAATCAGCGGCCACCATCTGGCCCTTGCCGACGTTCTGATCGTTCTGCAACTCGCCCGAAGAGGCCAGGCCGCGCTCCTGCATCATGTTGCGCATGCCGACGCCGCGCTCGACGACCTGGAAGCAGTTCGACTGCTGCACCAGCATGCGGATGACGGCGGTCGGCGAGCCGAGCCCGTAGCGCTGCAAGCTGGCCTGCATCTGGTTCTGCGGCTCGACGACGGCGAGCGTGCCTTTCGGCGAATCGCAACGCTCGAGCTGGTCGCTGGCACCTTGCGCGCCGTTCGGGCCGGCGCCGCCGGAGGCGAGCGAGCCGCCCTTTCCGAGGGTCTGCGCCGCAGCCGGAATGGCAGCGCAGGCGAACAACGTCACAAGCAGGGTTCGGGTCCTCGTCATGGTGATCCTCCGGTGGGTCGTTTTTCGTCAGGGGTGCATTGTCTCTTCCGCGGCGACGTTCACCCTTGCGGGCCGTGCTTGTCGGCTTCCGAGGTGAAAGAGTCGGCGTAGAACTCGTCGTCGGGCAGGCCGCAGCGGGCGATGAAATCGCGCTGCGCCGACTCGACCATGATCGGTGCACCACAGGCATAGACCTGATGCTCCATCAGGTTGGGCAGGTCGTGCATGACCGCCTGGTGGACGAGCCCGGTGCGGCCGGGCCACTGGTCTTCGGGCTTCGGCTCCGACAGCACGGGCACGTAGCGAAGGTGCGCGAGCTGCTTCGTTGCCGCCTCGGCCCATTCGTGCATGTAGAGATCGGCGCGCGAGCGGCAGCCCCAGTAGAGCACCGCCTTTCTCTGACTCTTCTCGAAGATCAGGTGCTCGATGATCGCCTTGATGGGCGCAAAGCCGGTGCCCGATGCAAGCAGCACCATCGGCTTGTCGGAATCTTCGCGGACGAAGAAGCTTCCGAACGGGCCTTCGACGCGAAGAATGTCCTTTTCCTTCATCGCGCCGAACACGTGGTCCGTGAATTTGCCGCCCGGCAGGTGGCGAAGATGCAGCTCGACCTGCGGCTTGTCGGTCTGGGTGTGCGGCGCATTGGCCATCGAGTAGCTGCGTCGCGAGCCGTCGCGCAGGATGAACTCGACGAACTGGCCGGCGCGATATTTCAGCGGGTCGTTGGCCGGCAACTGCAACCTGAGCACGGCAACGTCGGCCGCAGGCCGCTCGATCGAGATGACGCGGCTCGGCAACTTGCGCACCGGAAATTCGCCTGCGCCCGGCACGGTGCGGGCTTCGAGAACGATGTCGCTCTGCGGCGCGGCCTGGCACGTCAGGATCAGCCCGGACGCTTCCTCGTCGGCGTTGAGTGCCTTTTGCTGATGGGCGCCGTGGATGACGCGGCCTTCGAGCATACGGCACTTGCAGGAGCCGCAGGCGCCATCCTTGCAGCCGTACGGCAGGCCGACGCCCTGGCGGATGGCGGCCTGCAGGATGGGCTCATCGCGCTCGACGCTGAAGCTGCGTCCGCTCGGCTGTACCGTGACGGTGAATGACATGGGAAAAGACGGGACGCGCTGCGTCTTAGACTTGGCCGCTGATTTTGCCCGCAACCTCGTGCCTGCCCGCGCGACCTCTCTTTTGGCCGATCGTTCCGCCCGTTTCAAGCGCCCCGTTCTGCTGATCGTCGGCTGCGGCGACGTCGGCTTGCGCGTCGTCCGTCTCCTGCGGGGCCGCTGGCGGGTGTTGGCCCTGACCTCCAGCGCGGGTCGCGTCGCGGCCTTGCGCACGGCCGGGGCCGAGCCGCTGCACGGTGACCTCGACCGGCCGCACACCCTGGCCCGCCTGGCGGGCCTCGCCGATGCCGTGCTGCATCTCGCGCCGCCGGCGGCCAGCGGCGAGCACGACGAGCGGACCGGGCATCTCGTCCGCGCCCTGGCCCGCTCGCCGCGGCTGCGTCGCCTCGTCTACGGCTCGACCAGCGGCGTCTATGGCGACGCGGCCGGTGCCTGGATCGACGAGACGCACGCGCTCCGGCCCGCCACCGATCGGGCCCGTCGGCGCGTCGATGCCGAGCAGCGCCTGCGCTGGTTCGGTCGACTGAGCGGCGTCGCCGTCACGCTGCTGCGCATTCCCGGCATCTACGCACTCGATCGACCGGGCGGCGACCCGCGCGAGCGCCTGGCACGAGGCGCGCCCGTGCTCGCCGCGACCGACGACGTGGTCACCAATCACATCCACGCCGACGACCTGGCGCGCGCCTGCGTCGCCGCCCTGCATCGTGGCTTGCCGCAGCGCGCCGTCAACGTCAACGACGACACCGCGTTGCGCATGGGCGAATACTTCGATCTGGCGGCTGATCTTTTCGACCTGCCGCGGCCGGCGCGCCTGTCGCGCGAGGAGGCCGTAGCCCGGCTCTCGCCGATGCAACTGAGCTTCATGAGCGAGTCGCGCCGCTTGGTCAACCGGCGCATGAAAAACGAGCTGCGCGTCGTCTTGCGTCATCCGACGGTCGCTTCCGGCTTGCGCGCTTGTCCCGATTGAGCGGCGGCGCGGCGTCGACACAATGGCGCGACCGATGAAAGCCCTGCTGTTGACCGAGCCGATGCCGGCGGCGCCTTTCTACGCCGCGATATCGGCCCTCGCCCCCGAGCTCGAGCTGATCGAATACCGGCCGAGCCTCGGCGAGACCGAGCTCGCGGCAATCGACATCGCCATCGGCTGGCGCCTGCCCGACGGGCTCGCCGCGCGGATGCCCAGGCTCGGCTGGGTCTGCTCGATCGCCGCGGGCGTCGAGAAGCTGCTGCGGCCCGAGCTGGCGCCGCACGTCATCGTCTCGCGCATCGTCGACCCGGCGCAGGCGGCCGGCATCGCCCAGTTCGTCGTCACGATGGTGCTGCGCCACGCGCGCTCGCTCGAGCTCTACGAAGTACAGCAGCGCGAGCGCTCGTGGCGGCGCCAGCCGACGCCGCTGGCGACGCATCGGGTCGCCGTGCTCGGCACCGGCGCGATGGGTGGCGAGATCGTCGAGTGGCTGGGCCGCGTCGGTTTTGCCGCCCGCGGCTGGAACCGTCGCTCGGCCGAGACGTTCCATCAGGTGCTGGCGCAGAGCGACGTCGTCGTCTGTGCCTTGCCCCTGACCGACGCCACCGAGGGGATCCTCGGTGCGCACGCCTTCGCCTGCATGCCGCGCGGCAGCTACCTCGTCAACGTCGCCCGCGGCGCCCATGTGGTGGAACCCGACCTGATTGCCGCGGTACGTTCGGGCCACCTCGGCGGCGCCGCCCTCGACGTACAGCGCCACGAGCCGATGCCGGCCGATGACCCGCTCTGGACGGTGCCCGGCATCACCATCACGCCGCACATCGCGGCGCAATCGTCGACAGTAGTCATCGCGACGCAGTTCGTTGCCGCCCTGCGCGCTCTGCAGCGCGGCGAAGAGGTGCCGAACGCGATCGACCGGATGCGCGGCTACTGACCTTCTCGGCTAGATTCCCTGCGGCCGGCTGAAGGTGCTCGTGCGGTCGATGGCCCGGGCCTTGAGGTGCATCGTTTCCTCGCCGCGCTGGATGTCGATCGAGACCTCTCGCTCGGCGTGGTGATCGCGCCAGAGCGTCTTGTAGAACGAAGCGAGGTCGCCGATGGCGACGCCGTCGACGGCCTGGATGATGTCGCCCGGCTGCAGGCCGGCGTCTTCGGCCGGGCCTTCGGGCGTCAGGCGGACAACGCGGACGTGGCCTTCGGCCTCGATGCAGTTCAGGCCGAGCCATGGGCGCGTGCTGTCTCGCGAAGCGCCGTGGGCGCGAAGCTCCGACAGGATCGGCTTGAGGAGGTCGACCGGAACGAACATGTTGCCGCGCAACGCCGGTGCGCCGGCCCCGGCCGCATCGGTCACGACCAGGGAGCCGATGCCGACCAGCTCGCCGTTGCCGTTGAAGAGGCCGGCGCCGCTGTGGTCGGCCCGGGCCGGCGCGGTGAACAAGGCGCCGTCGATGTAGTACTCCCAGTAGCCCGAGAACGGGCGGCGCGAGACCAGGCGGGCCAGGCTGAGGTCGGCATCGCCACCGCCGCTGGCGATCATCAGAGGCTCGTCGTGCTGGATCGAGGACGACGCGCCGAGCGGCACCGGCGCGAGCGCCAATGGCGTCAGCGCCTGGAGCAGGCCGAAGCCGGAGGCGATGTCTTCGGCGATGACGCGGGCCGGCACCCGCCGGCCGCCGTCGATGACGAGGTCGATGTGATCGGCTTCGAGGATGAGGTAGCCGATCGTCAGCACCAGACCGTCGGCGCCGATGACCACGCCGGAGCCTTCGCGGGCCCGCCCGAGCGTGGCAATCGACCGCGCATCTTCGACGGCCGTCACTTCGACGCCGATGACCGCGGCGTGAGCCCGCGACAACGCGGCCTTGCGTTCGTCCAGTCGCGCCAGGACGGCGTTGGCCGGCGCCGCGATGCCAGTGAGCGTGTCGGCATGCGCCAGGCTTTCGCTCCCGCTCGCGGCGATCAGCCAGAGGGTGAACGCGAGACCGGCACGCCGCCAGGACGTTCGGCGCAAGCGCGTGGCAGGGGGTGGCTTCGGCAAGGCGATCTCCGCGCGAACGTCGGAGACAAAGCATGAGCCGAGCCGCGCGCCCTGTGCGGCGCAGGGGCTTTCGTTCCGACGAGAGGCGGCTAGCGCCGCCCGAACGGCATCTGCCCGCGCCAGTAGCGAAGCATGAGCAGGCCGCCCAGCATGCCGCCCAGATGCGCGAAGTGAGCGACACCCGTGTTCATGACGTAGGCGCCCTGGTAGAGCTCGATCAGGCCGTACAGCACGACGAGGTATTTGGCCTTCATCGGGATGACGAAGAAGAGCAGGATGATGCGGTTCGGAAAGATCATCGCGAAGGCGAGCAGCAGCCCGAACAGGCCGCCCGACGCGCCGATCGTCGGCGCACCTTCGTGGAGCACGTAGTTGACGAGCAGCTGCGTCAGCGCCGCGGCGATGACGCTGGCGGCGAAGAACTGCAGGTAGCGCTTCTGGCCCCACACCTGCTCGAGTTCGGAGCCGAACATCCACAGGCCGAGCATGTTGAAGAACAGGTGCTCGAAGCTGCCGTGCAGGAACGCATAGGTGCCGATCTGCCAGGGCCAGAACTCGCCGCTGCCGATCGGCCACAACGCGAACGATGCCCAGGCGCCGCCGCCGAGCAGGCGCTCCAGAAAGAAGACGGCGACGTTGGCAAGCAGGAGGGCTTGGGTGGCGGGTGGGAGCGGCGGCATTCGGCGGGTGCGGCAGGTCGAAGGAACGAGAGTCTACGGTCCGCGCGCGGCCGCGCCGCTATGGCAAACTCGCGGCCCTGCTAGCCCTGCGGCCTCGGTGGCGAAATTGGTAGACGCGCGGGACTCAAAATCCCGTTCCGCGAGGAGTGTCGGTTCGATTCCGACCCGAGGCACCATCCAGCAGTCTGCGAGCGTCCCAAGAAGGCCTAAGAAGTTCCGTTTCTCATAGGTAAACGGGCCAAAATGTGAGCTCAAGAGGTCTCCGGAGGTCCATTGCGTTTTGGCCCGATTCCCGGGCACAAACCCGGGCACAATCCGAGCACTACGGCCAAAAACCCGGGCACAAATGCTGACCGATGCTGCCTGCAGAAATGCCATCTGTCCTGAGGGCCTGAAGCGCCTGCGTTTGAGCGATGCGGCGGGCCTCTATCTCGAGGTTTCGCCGGGTGGTTCGAAGCGATGGTTCTGGCGCTATTACCCCGACGGAAAGGAGAAGCGGCTCGCGCTCGGGTCGTACCCCCACGCGTCCTTGAAGACCGCACGCGAGGCCCGTGATGACGCACGCAAGCTGCATCGGTCAGGGACTGATCCGGTTCAGAAACGACGCGCCGAAAAGATCCAGAACGCCGCGGCCACCGACGCGACGTTCGAGGCGGTCGCTCGGGACCTCCATGAGACGAAGAAGAGCGGCTGGAGCGACGTTCACGCGAAGCACTGGCTGCGCGCGATGGAGAAGGACCTGTTTCCGTGGCTCGGCTCGCTGGCGTTGCCTGACGTGACGGCGCCGATCCTTTTGCACGCGCTGAGGAAGATCGAGGCGCGTGGCGCGATCAACACTGCGCACGACGCGCGCGAATTCAGCGGCCAGGTCTTCATGTACGGCATCGCTACCGGTCGGTGCGAGCGCAACGTGGCTGCCGATCTGCGGGGCGCGCTCAAGCCACTGGCCGTCAGGCATATGGGCGCGCTGACCGAGCCAAAAAGGGTTGGCGACCTGCTTCGCGCCATCGCCGGCTATCAGGGCCAGCCGATCACGCGCGCCGCGCTGCAGCTGGCACCGCTTCTGTTCCAACGGCCTGGCAACCTGCGATCGATGGAGTGGGCCGAGCTCGACCTCGAGGCCGCGATGTGGAGCATCCCGGCGGCCAAGATGAAGCGACGTCTTGATGGCAAGCGCAACGGTCGTCCGCACCTTGTGCCTTTGTCAATGCAGGCCGTTGCAATCTTGAAGGACGAATTACGTCCGCTCACTGGCCATGGTCGCTACGTGTTCCCCAGTCTCCTTTCGGGCGAGCGGCCGATGAGCGACAACACGCTGAACACGGCGCTGCGCCGGCTAGGCTTCTCTCGGGACGACATGACGGCTCACGGCTTTCGCGCGACGGCCAGGACCATCATGGTCGAGAAGCTGGGCATCGATGAGGCGGTAATTGAGGCAGCGCTCGCTCACGCGAAGTCTGGGCCGCTGAAGGGCGCATACGACCGGACTGAATTCATGGACCAGAGACGTATTGCGGCGCAGCGCTGGGGGAACTACTTGGACGCGCTGAGCGCGGGCGGCAAGATCTTGAAGATCAAGGCCGCCTGAGCAGTCGAAGCTACGTAAGCGGTCAATAGACCGCGTCCTTGCGGATCGGCTCTTGGTGTGAACCGATGCGGCGTCGCGCGCCGCGGCGGGGGATCAGCTCTGGCCGGTGCCGATGGACCAGGGCAGCAGAGCCTCGAAGTCATCGGCGGTGCGCGCCTTGGGCAACTCGATCAGCAACTCTCTCAAGTACTGGTAGCCGTCGATG
>JBDTIO010000606.1:0-3383 GCA_039936375.1 Caldimonas sp.
CCCTTGGTCGTCTGCGTCTTGACCGTGGTCTTGGTCATCTCCGCGGGCAGCGCGTACGGCGTGGTGTTGTCGCCGTTGTAGACGCAGCCGGTGACCAGCGGATGGTCCGGGTCGCCCTCGAGGAAATCGACGATCACCTCCATGCCGATGCGCGGCAGGAAGAAGGCGCCCCAGCCGCGGCCCGCCCAGGCCTGCGACACGCGCAGCCAGCACGAACTCTTGTCGTCGCCCTTGCCGAGGTGGTCCCAGAAGAAATGCACCTTCACCCGGCCGTACTGGTCGGTGTAGATCTCCTCGCCGGCCGGGCCGGTGACGATCGCCGTCTGCGGCCCGCGCATGTGCGGCTTGCGCGTGCGCCGCGGCGGCCGGTAAGGCAGCGCCAGCGGCATCACGGTGAAATCATTGCGGTAGTAGCTGTCGCCGCTGTCATCGTCGAAGTTGTTCTCGCCGCGATGGCGCGAATGCACGGTGCGCCACGCCGCCTCCAGCACGTCGTTGGGCGCGTCGTCGAGCTGGAACGCCACCCCGGGGCGGATCTCCAGCAGCGTGGCCGCACCGTCCAGCAGTTCGTGCGCGGCCTCCTCGATCTCCATCGCCAGCCTGGCGCGGTCGTCGCCGGCGTCGCGTTCGAGGTAGCCGCCCGGATAGCGGAAACTCTGGAACGCCTTCTCCGCGCCGACCTTCAGCATGGTGTCGACGCTGGCTTCCAGGTTCTGCGTCGGCTTGGTGAAATCGAAGTCGCGCATCATCACGCGGCCGGTGCGCATGTGCTGGCGGCGGGCCATCGAAAACACCACCGGGTCGTCCTGCTCCGCCCAGTTCGCAGCGAAGCGCAACTCCTTCACGTGGCCCTTGTAGTCTTTCTCCTGGTGATCGGAGATCACCAGCACGTCGGCCGGTTCGTCCGGATCGTGCTTGAAGAAATAGTGGATGCCGGCGTCTTCCAGCAGCCGCGAGATGAAATCGAAACTGCTCTCGCCGTACTGCACGCAATACTCGAGCGGATCGTAGGTGCCCGAAAGATCGCTCTCGTGCTTGCCCAGCTGCAGTTCGCCCAGGATCGTGTCGATGATGTCCGGGATACTCAGGTTCTGGAAGATGCGGCAATCCTCGACCAGCTTCAGCTGCCAGAACCACGGCACGATCACCGCTTCGTAAATGGTCAGCTCCTGCACTTCGCCAGCGCCGGCAAACCATTGCGAGCCGCTGCGCCCGAAGCTGGCGACGATGCCGCTCCAGCACTTGCCGTCGGCATCGTCGTCGCCGTCGTTGGCATGCAGGGTGATGCGCTTGCCGACCACGTCCTTCGGATCGATCGCGTCGTTCTCCGACAACATCGACAGGCGAAACTCGAACGGCTGCGACAACGCCTCCTCGCCATCGAAGCGATGCAGCAGCAACACGTCCTCGGCCAGCGGCGTGCTGAGATGGAAGGGTCGTTTCTTGGTCGAATACGACATGGCGGCGCAGGGCAAGGCAGTACGCCTATCCTGCGGACTCCCCGCCGCCACGGCCATTCGCGAGATGGGGTAGGCCGTGTGGCCGAGGTGTTGTGCGGCGCCGACAACAGCCCGTTCCACGCTCGCCGCCGCGGCTCTATGCTTTGTCGTCGGGCTTTTGCCGTGCGGGGACGCAGCATGAAACGTATCGTCGCGGTACTGGCCCTGCTCCTGCTGCTGTCACGGCTGTCCGCCATCGCGCAAGAGGTCCCGCGCGATGCGTGCGCCGTCGACCCGGATTTGCCCTCCGTTCCATCCTGCGCGCTCAAAACCGGACACGGCCAACGGCACGTCATCGCGAGATACGTGCCGTTACTCTTCGCGGCAACCCGCCGCCGCCTCGTTGCCGTCCGCCTGCCCACCGGCTGGGCCTACATCGACCGCCACGGCCTCATCGTCGTCGACGACGTCGCGGTCATGGACAACGGCGCCAACGACTTCCACCAGGGCTTGGTTCGCGTTACCCGCAACGGCAAGTGGGGCCTGGCTGATACGCACGGTCGACAGGTGGTGCCGCTCACGTACGACGGCATGCTCGACTATCAGATCGGCAAGGGCTGGAAAGTCTGCACGGGGTGCCGTGCGGCCTCCGATGGCGAGCACGGGTGGTTCGAGGGTGGAAAGTGGGATTTGCTGGACCGGATTGGGCGACCAGTTCGCCAGAATCACCCCGGGAAATCACCCCGACCCGTCATTGGCGATGCGTGCTCCGGTCACGTCACTGGACCAGCGTGCTCGCATGGGCCGCTGGGCCTGTGTGTCCGAGGGCATGACGTTCTGCGCCTGCGGATCGATGGGTGTAACGGGCAGCAAGGCGTCATGGTGCAGGTGTTCCCACGTACTTCCAGCTCGCGCGTGAGCGCCCGCAACCGCACGCGTCATCGACAGACCAATGTAAGCCGAGCGGATCTACGGGCAATCCAGAACTTCAACGCAAGACTGCCGAGCGCGATGCCCAGCACCCTTGAGCGCAAACGGTCTTGAACCCGGCCCACTCAACGGGTGTGACCTCTGCGGCCGAGGCTTTGAGCTTTGCGCGTTGTATTTTTGGCTTGCGCAACACTGGAAGAGTTGTCCGAGACGTGGAAACCCTTGCGCGCAAGACCGGAACCGTTGCGGGCTGGATTTCCGCCCGACGTCCACCCGGCCAGCGGCGCAGAGCCTTGCCCGTCGGCGAAGAGGCGCCGCGCGGCATGGCGTCGTCGAGCCGGAGGCGGGTCTTCGCCCGCTCAGCCCCTGACGCGACGCCACAAGTTGATGCTGAAACACAGCAGCCCGGTAGCGAAGGCAAGCGCTCCGATTGGCAGCAAGGCAGGCACGTCGTAGCCGGTCGCCAGGGCTGCCAGACCGACCATGAACGTCGGCAGTTCCAGGTTATGCAGCCAGAAATGCGCAATGGCGAGGCGAGTGCCGCTTGCTGCGGGGTAGAGGCGGTAGACGACGCCGGCCATCGCCAGGGAAAGCCAGCCGGCCACCAGGATGTGGGCATGGACCGGCAGCAAGGCGAAATTCTTGGTCATTCCCATGTACAGGCCGAGACAGGCGCCCAAGACGAGATAAACCGTTGCGATGCAGATCAACCGATGTGCCATGGGTTTTGCCCTCTTACGAATGCGCCATGCAATAAAGACAGGTCTGTTTGACGGTCAGAGATCGTGACCGTGCGTCACAAGCAACCCGAAGAGCGCTGCCAGAATTGCGAGCGCCGGTGTTTTCGCCGGCAGGTGCAAGCCAGATGCAAGTCTCTATTCGATGGAAGTATCAGCGGGCCATTTTCAACTTCCGCAAGTTTGCTTGCCGGTGTTGAATCCCGCCATTTCCTTGGGGGTCAGAGTTGATCCGAAGCGGCCATAGGTGATGGCGTAGACCGCATCGCTGCCCGGG
>JBDTIO010000607.1:0-3308 GCA_039936375.1 Caldimonas sp.
TGTCTGACATCTATCGAGAGAACTAGAAAAGTTCGTTCGAAGAATGGCGATAATCTTAATCTACGATTAAGGAGCTGCGCCGATGTCCAAACCCCAAAAAAAGAGTGCACGCGAAGGAATGAGTCAAACTCCCTTAGTTCGCCTAATTATTCGCGATCCGAAAGCAGACGGAGAGATACCACTCGCTCAGTATCATCCACTCAGAAGTCAGGGTCGTGTGCGGGATACCGAACAGACGCTGGCACGTTACGAGAAGTACAGCACGGGCCCACCATCAGGAAGCCCGCCTCATGTTACACAGCGTTAGGGATTTGTAGGAATGCTCCGTTGGCGAAACCGACGGTGTCATTGGGAAGGTGCACAGGGTTTTTACTTCGATGACGAGGCGAGGGTGATACGCTATTGCCGCTTCACGCCGGCAATAAAGTGAATCCACCGGGTTCGCTATATTGTCGATAATTCCCAATCCACTATTTTCTTGCATGCCGCCACTCGGGACTGGTTCAAGGTTGGAGGCACCCTGCCACAAAGTGGACAATGCGATTGCCGGTGGTAATAGTCGAAACATTGGATACCATTCGCGAAACAACGCCTCAAGCCGACCATCGAGCACGGCGAAGGGCACTTAGAGAAGAAAATGAGCGCCCTCGAGTGGCCGCGCATGGGGTGGCCGCTTGCCCATGCGTTGATTGACGATGTGGTTCATTTCTGACTCGGCCGGTGCGCTGGAGATTCGAAGCTCGTGACGATATGCGTGCGCGCGGTTGGTCAAGCTGGCTTGATTTTGACCAAATGGTCTCACAAATCCTGCAGATGCTTGCCCATGTGCTCGTCAGCTGCGGATATTAAGGTCGTCGCGGGTTGACGTGTACCTTGGTAAATCGTCTTCGCGTGTGCGATCGCTGCGTGCCAATGGCCGTTTCACATCTGGTGACGAACGTTTGACAGCGTCAGCCCCACAAAGGAGCGCATCCAGATTCAGGGGGTGCTACGCGACCTGCGCTTCGACCCGCACGGGTGGAAAATGGCAGTTACCTGCGACAATATTCATCCATTGGGTGAAGTCCCTCCAACATCTTGCGAAAGTGGATGGTGCCAATCGCGATCATCGTTGATAAGCCGATCGCCCAATTCATCGAGTATCGGCCGCCTACCCAGCCTCAAAATCCGAACATGTTATCGAGTGCCGTGTCGAATTGCTTGACCTCCTCGACATTTCGGCGACACGGTGAGCTCGGATGCCAGGCGTTGCTGCTGTCGCGTACGGATGGGGCGATCGGTTTGGTTGATCCCGTGGTCGCTTTCTACTGATAAGCAGCGTGCACATTTGGTCGAGCATCGACGACGAACGTTGTTAGCCAGCGCGTGTTCGTGTGCCTGTCCGGAATCATGTTGAGGTATGACGACATGAATGCTCAATAAACCGGTGGACGTTGCATCGTCTGGCGCAATCCAGCTGCTATCATAAGCTAAGCTCCTGGCGACGCCTCAGTATCACTACCTTGAGCCCGGGCTGGACGAGATTTGGCGCGTCCAATCCGGCAAGCCTTCAGTTCTTGTGTATAAGGTGACTGCATGTCAAAGACCTACGATCTCGTGATCATCGGCTCCGGTGCGGCGGCTCAGGTAGCGAGTGCGCATGCACGCGCCGCCGGTTGGTCTGTTGCGGTGATCGATCATCGGCCCTTCGGCGGCACTTGCATGTTACGCGGTTGCGATCCCAAGAAAATACTGATCAGTGGCACCGAAGCGATCGACGCCGCCACACGTATGCGCGGTCATGGCGTCGTCGGCGATCTGCGCATCGCCTGGGGCGAGTTGATGGCGTTCAAGCGAAGTTTCACGGACCCGATTCCGCACAAGCAAGAACAACATTACGCGCAGAAGGGCATCGATAGTTTCCACGGACTTGCCCGATTCATCGGTCCCGATGCGGTCGCAGTCGATGGCCGAGAGCTCAAAGCCCGTCACATCCTGATCGCAGTAGGTGCCCAGCCTCTCCCCCTCGGTATACCTGGCGAAGAACACGCTGTGACCAGTGACCGATTTCTCGACCTCGATGACCTTCCCTCGCGAATCGTCATGGTTGGAGGCGGGTATATTGCGGCGGAATTTTCACAGCTTGCGGCGCGGGCCGGTGTTCAGGTGACCGTGTTCCAGCGTGGCGAGCGGATGCTGCCAGCGTTCGATCCGGATCTGGTCGGTTGGCTGATGGTAAAGTTCCGCGAGCTCGGCATCGACGTGCGCACACGATCAACGGTACGGCAGATCGATAAAATCACCAATGGCTTCCAGGTCCACGCGTCGGCCGATGGCCAGACGCAGACGGTGGTTGCTGATATGGTCGTGCATGCTGCCGGTCGTGGACCCGATCTCGATGCGCTCGACCTTACCGTCGCCGGCGTCGACACCGAAAGGAGTCGGTTGAAGCTCAACGAATTCCTTCAGAGCGTATCTAACCCCAAGGTCTACGCAGCCGGAGATGCGGCAAACAACGGGCTGCCGCTGACGCCGGTGGCGAGCCACGATGGCAAGATCGTCGCGAGAAACCTGCTCGACGGCAACCGATACAGACCCGACTACCGAGGCGTGCCGAGCGTCGCGTTCACCATTCCGCCCATCGCGGCCGTGGGCCTGAGCGAGGCGGAGGTGCGGGCAAAAGGGCTCAAATTCCGTTTGAACTCGCAGAATACTTCCGACTGGTATACGGCCCGTCGGCTCAATGAATCGGTCTACGGTTTCAAGACGCTGATCGAAGAATACTCGGGCCGCATCTTGGGCGCTCATCTCGTCGGGCCGAATGTCGAAGAAGTCATCAATCTCTTCGGACTCGCGATACGTCACGACCTGACGATCGACGATCTTAAAACGACGATCTTCGCCTATCCGACAGGCGCCTCTGATGTCGGATATATGCTGTAGCTACGAACCGGCGTAGCTCGAGCGCTGGCGATTCATCTCCCGCCCGACCACGTGTGTTTCTTCTTGTCACTTCGCGCTTTGCCTGGGCCACCTCAGTTCAACGAAGCCGAGGTGCTCACCGCGATCGAGGCGACCGATGCCGCGCATGCCAACCGCAAGCCGACGATCGCGGCGCATGAGCGTCAGCACACCGGCGGACGTAAGGCGATCCCAGAGGCATTTCCGTATAAAACATCCCGCATGATATGGGCGACCATGAGTAGCGCAACGGCATCGCGCCACTTCCTGAGATCCTGGCGCTGCGACAAAAAAGAGACGGTGTCCAGCATGGCGGCGATCAAACAGTGGGTCGAGGATTTGCTGCCCAGCGTGCCGCCGAAGACCGC
>JBDTIO010000608.1:0-3761 GCA_039936375.1 Caldimonas sp.
CGCTGTCGAGGGTCCAGATCGCGCTGGTGAAGACCTTGCCGTCGCTGGCGTTCAGGTTGAGCAGCACCGAGCCGTCGAGCAGTTGCTTGAGCAGGCCCTGGATCTCGCGCGGCGAAGTGACGCGGAACTCGTCGAGCCCGTCGTCATGACGCATGCCGTCGAGCGGTGCCGGTCGGGTTTCCATCGTGTGCCTCGTGGCCGGATCAGTCTGTAGTTTGTCGGTAGCGCGGTGCGCAGACGGTCAGTGAAGGGTCTTCGGCCGGCAGGCGAGGATCTCGTCGAGGTCGTCGAGCCACGGCTCGGCAAGCTGGCGGATCTCGGCATCGTTGATCAGGATGCGCTGCATGATGCGCGACTTCAGTTGCGCCTCGTCGGCCGGCAGGGGCTTTTCTGCAGCGGTGTTCTTCAGCTGGGCGATCAGCACGGCGCAAGCGCCTTCGAGCTTGACGACATGGTCCCAGTTGCCGACACGAGCGGCTTCGAGCATGTCCTGGCTCGCCTTCTCGATCGCCTCGTAATAGTTCAGCAGCACGGAATTCATGATGGTCTGTTCCGGTGAAAGAGCTTGAGGGCGCGTCATGCCGCCGCCCGCGCCGGCGCGTCTGCCTGCGGCGTGATCGCCTCCCAGGTATCGCCGAGGGTGCGGACCAGGGCGGCGCATTCGGCCAGCGCCGCGTCGTCGGAGTGGAGATTGCCCATGGTCAGCCGATAGACCATGTACTGGTAGAGATCGCGCAGGTTGGTGGCGATGGCGCCGCCGGCTTCCAGGTCGAGCGGCGCGATCAGGCCTTCTTCGAGAATGCGCACGGCGTGACCGATCGCACGACCCTTTTCGGCGATGTCGCGCCGCTGCAGGGCGCCGCGCGCCGCCGCGATTTCACCGCTGACGGCCTGGTACAGCATGCTGACCAGCCGGTGAGGGCTGGCGCCTTCGACCCCGGCGCTGGCACCGACATTGCGGTACAGACCGAGCACCGTGGGGCGCTTGCCGGGCTGAAGCGTGTTGCTGAACATGTGCGATCACCTCTCGTCTCTGCCATGTTTATCGACGCGAGGTGTCGAATCTTTACCGCATCGATCGTCCGTTTTGGCAGGGCAATCGTAGGGATTGGAAACTGTCGGTGCGGGAGCCCCGGGTCCACGCCGCCGCGCGGTCGCCGGGCGAGCGGCCATGGCGTGGCGCGGCCGACGTTCAGTTCGAACTGGAGCCGCTCGAGCCGAAGCTCGACTTGGTGTAGAACTGCTGCTGCACATAGGCGGCCAGGGCGTTGGCCTGCGACATCGTCGAATCGAGCGCGGTGTACTGCGCCTGCAGGCGCGCCTGGGTGGCGGCGAGCTGCGTGTTCATCGTGTCCTGATCCTTCTGGTTCGAGGCGATGCTCGCCTGGATCGAGGCCGTCTTGCCGGGCAAGGTGCCGCCGGTGTTGAGGAGCCCGGTGGTCCAGTCCGAGAATCGCTTGCCGAAGCCGTTGTTCGAAGACGTCGTCGCGTCGACATTCGATAGCGCCTTGGTCAATTCGGGAAGATTGGCCACTGCGGCGGCGAAGCTCGTGTCATCGAGCTTGAGCGAGCCGTCGGTCTGCAACTGCACGCCGATCGAGCTCAGGCTCGAGAAGATCGACGAGGCGCCGCTGGTCTGCGAGATCAGCGAGTGCATCTGGTTCTGGATGCTGGTCGCGGTGCTGTCGCCCTGCAGCGGTGCAGCGACCTTGGTCGTCGGATCGTAATGTGTCTCGGTGGCGAGGAAGCTGTTCAGGGCGTTGTAGGCTGAGACCAGCGCTGTCACGTCGCTCTTGATCGAGTCGGTGTTCTGCGTCACGTTGATGGTGACCGGCTGCGTCGTCGTCTTGCTCAGGTTGAAGGTGATGCCGTCGATCACGCCCGACAGCGTGTTGCTGCTCGAGGTCACGGCGATGCCGTTGATCGTTGCCTGCGTGTTGGCGGCCGACTGCGCCAGCGCCATCTGCGTCGGCCCGGCCGACGGGTCGTAGGCCAGGCGAGACAGGCCGGCCGCGTCGGTGTTGTTGCCATCGCCGTCGGCGACGCTGATGCGAAAGCCGTTGGCCGCGCCTGGCGAGCTCGACTGCAAGGCGAGGCGGGCGCCGCTCGCGTCGGTGACGATGGTCGCGCTGATGCCGGCGTTGGCGGCGTTGATCGTGTCGCGGATGCCGGCGAGGGTGTCTGCGCTGGCGCCGATCGGCACGGTAACGTCCGACGAGCCGGTGCCCGGCGTGAAGGTGGTGTGGCTGCTGTCCCAGGTGCCGAGCCGGATCGTCAGGCTGCCGGTGCCGACGACGCTGTTGACGTCGGTGTACTGGCCGGTCGGGCTGACGATCGATTGCCCGGCCGAGAGCGCCGACACCGAGACCGAATAGATTCCTGGCACGGCACCGGCCGTCGTTCCCGCGCTGACGCTGGAAGGATCGGTCGAGCTGGTATTGGTGAGCTTGAAGGTGCTCGGGTCGAACAGAGGCTTGGCGGCGTCCTGAAGCGAGGAGACGAGCGACTGGACCTGGCCGAACGCCGACAGGTCCGTCTGCAGGTTGGTCGCCTTCGACCGCAGCGCCGTCAGTGGCAGGCTCTCGACCGCCATCAGCGAGCTGATGATCGAGTTGACGTCGAGGCCGCTGCCGATTCCAGCTGAAGAGATCGTGCCTTGGGTCGGCGAGATGGTGGTCATGTCGGGCGCTGCCGTGATGCGGCGAGACTCTGCGTCGCCATGGGTGGTTTATCGGCCGCCGGCGCGAATCCTTGAGGCCGGTCGGCCGACACGTTGTCGGCCGCCGGTTGCGGTCACTTGAGCAGTTGCAGCACCTGTTGCGGCAGTTGGTTGGCCTGCGCCACCATCGCCGTGCCCGCCTGGTGCAGCACTTGCGCCCGCGACAGGTTGGCCGTTTCGGCCGCGAAATCGGCGTCCTGGATGCGGCTGCGCGCGGCCGACGTGTTCTCGCTGCCGCTTTGCAGATTCTCGATCGTCGCCGAGAAACGGTTCTGTACGGCACCGAGGTTGGCGCGGGTCGAGTTGACGGTCTGCAGAGCCGCGTCGATCGCGCTCAGGGCTGCGTTGGCGCCGGCCACCGTCGAGATGTCCATGGCACTGACGGCGGTGCCGGTGCTGGCGATCGCCGTCGTGCTGTTGAGGCCGCCGGTCTGCGCGAACACGACGCTGCCGCTGACGCCGGGCGGCGCCGTGTAGCTCATGTTGAGGGTGCCGCCGGTGGTGGCTGCGCCGGGCAGGCCGAAGTCGGCAGCGGCCGAGCCGGTGAAGCCGCCCGCGGCGTACGCGACGGTGACGTTGCGACCGTCGGCGGCGGCGAGATTGACGCCCGAGCCGGTGTCGGTGGCGACGACGCCGGTCGCTGCCGATTGCGCGTTGATCGCCGCCACCGCGTTGGCGCGGTTGCTCGCCAACGCGCCGGCGCCGGTCGCGCCGGTGACCGAGATGGCGATGCCGTTGATGGTGTACGTCGCTGCGCCGGCGGCGGTGGCCGCGGCCGTCGAGGTTCCGGCGGGCACGCTGGTGGCGTTCGCGGTGACGACGAGGCCGGCGATGTTGGCGCTGGTGATCGCCGCGGCCTGCGCCTTGGCGTCGACGGCCACGGAGCCGAGCGAGACCGCCGCGCCGCCGCCGAGTGTGACTGTCAGGGGCTGCGGCGTGTTGTTGGCCGTGCCGATTCCCTGGCTGGTCAGGTTGAAGCCCTGGTAGGCACCGAGGGCGCTGGCCCGGGCACTGGCGATCGAAGAGACGGTGATCGTCTGCC
>JBDTIO010000609.1:0-4836 GCA_039936375.1 Caldimonas sp.
GAGCGCGTCAAGCAGGGCGACGTCAAGGCCTTCGAGATGCTGGTGGTCAAGTACCAGCGCCGGATCGAGCGGCTGATCGGGCGCATGGTGCGCGACGTCGATCTGGTGCCGGACATCGCCCAGGAAACGTTCATCCGCGCCTATCGGGCGATTCCGCAGTTCCGCGGCGACAGTGCTTTCTACACCTGGCTGTACCGCATCGCCGTGAATACCGCGAAGAAGGCGCTGATGGAGCTGAAACGGGATCCGCTGGTCACCGAGTCGGCCCGCGCCAGTCGCGACGACGACGACGACGGGCCGCGCCATGACCACGAGCTGAGCGACGGCGAGACGCCCGAGGCCGTGCTGGCCAGCAAACAGATCGCCGCGGCAGTGAACTTTGCGATCGAAGGCTTGTCCGAAGAGCTACGCCAAGCGATCACCTTGCGCGAGATCGAAGGCCTCACCTACGAGGAAATCGCCGAGCTGATGAACTGCCCGATCGGGACGGTTCGCTCTCGGATCTTTCGGGCACGCGAGGCGATCGCGACGCGGCTGCGCCCCTTGCTCGATACCCGTGAAGGCGAGCGCTGGTGACGCAGGGCAGGAACAGCGAGTCGATCGGCTCGCCGTCCAGGTTCAGGTATGAAGTGGAGAGCGACATGGCTTCAGAAGCGATCGACGGTGTGAATGCGGAGCGGTTGTCGGCGCTGGTCGATGGCGCGCTGGATGGTGCGGCCACGGCGGCCGCATGCAAGGATTGGAAGAGCGACGCGCAGGCGAGATGCACCTGGCACGCCTATCACCTGATCGGCGACGTTCTTCGCTCCGATGGCCTTGCCGATGGCGCCGTCCGTGATGAGCAGTTTCTCGTCTCGCTGCGGGCTCGGCTCGCCGCCGAGCCGATCGTCTTCGCACCGGCGCCGCTGGCAACACCGCCGGCGCCGCTGCGTGCGTCGACCTTGGCCACCTTGCGAACCCACCGGTGGCTGCTTCCGTCGGCGATGGCGGCCGGCCTGGTGCTCGTCGTCGGAACATTCACGGTGTTGCGGCCGCCCGGTTCGACGCCGACCGGCGCGCCGGCTGTCACGCTTGCCGATGCGATGCCGGTGGCGGCCGTCGACCCGTCGCTGCGCACCGCATCGATCAACGAACCGGTCGGCTCGATGCCGGTCGTCATGAACGGCAAGCTGATCCGCGACGCCCGCCTCGATCGCTACCTGGCCGCGCACAAGCAGTTTTCGGGGTCGTCGGCGCTCGGCTTGCCTTCGGCCTTCCTGCGCAGCGCCACCGTAGAGTCCGACTCTCGCTGATCCTGAAGCCACCGCTCTTCATGCTGCCGCGTTCGCTCGTTCCGCTCACGCTCGCCTGCGCGGCGTTGCTGGGCGCCACGGCGGCAACGGCGGCGGGACAGGCGTCGGCGCCCGCCAGTGAAGTGCGCGGTTGGCTGCTCCGCATTCACGACGCGGCGAGCCATCGCAACTTTCAAGGCACCTTTGTCGTCAGCGGCAGCGGCAGCGTCGCCAGCGCCCGTATCTCGCATTTTTTCGAGGGACCGAATCAGTACGAGCGGATCGAGTCGCTCGATGGCCGCCAACGCAAGGTCTTTCGCCACAACGACGTCGTTCACACCGTCTGGCCGGCCAGTCATGTGGCGATGATCGAGCAGCGCGGCCTGCTCAATTCCTTTCCGGCGCTGCTCCAGGCGGGCGATGATGGCTTGGGCGAGTGGTACGAGGTACAGGCCGAAGGGCTCGATCGGGTCGCCGGGCACGAAGCCAACGTGCTTGCCGTCAAAGCGCGCGACGGCTACCGGTATGGCTATCGCCTGTGGGCCGATCACGACTCGGGCTTGCTGCTCCGCGTCGATGTCATCGGCGAGCAAGGCAACGTCCTCGAGACATCGGCATTTTCCGAGGTGTCGATCGGCGTGCGCCCGAAACCGGAAAGCATCATGCAGGGGATGCGCAAGCTCGATGGCTATCGCATCGTCAAGCCGGTGCTCACGCCGACCCGGCTCGACAGCGAAGGCTGGACTTTGCGCCGGCTGGCGCCCGGGTTCAAGGAAGTGAGCTGCGTCAGCCGCCAGATCGAAAACCCGCGCGAGGCGAGCACCGAGCCGGCGCTACCTCCGGTGATTCAGACGATCTTCTCGGACGGGCTGACGTATGTCTCGGTCTTCATCGAGCCGTATCGCGCCGACCGTCACGGTCAGCCGATGCTGGCCGCGCTCGGCGCGACGCAGACGCTGACGCAGCGCCATGGCAACTGGTGGGTGACGGTGATCGGCGATACGCCGCCGGCCACACTGAAGATGTTCGCGGCTGCGCTCGAGCGCAAGAAGCCGTAGCCGCGCGGCGATTTCGCCGGCACGGCACACTCCATCGTTTCCGCGCCCCGAATCACCTGACCGACGGATGTCCCGCATGCAACTGCAATCCCTTTCGCCGCTGATCGTGGCCGGCCGCATCGGCTTCGGCGCTCTGGCTCTTTCGCTGGGGCTGATCGCGTCGGCCGCGCACGCAGCCGCGCCCGCCCCGGTGATCGTGCAGGGCTTGCCCGACTTCACCGAGTTGGTCGAAAAGGTCGGGCCCGCGGTCGTCAACATCCGCACGACCGAGCGCAGCCGAGCCTCGCGCATGGCGCCTGGCGGCGACATCGACGAAGACATGCTCGAGTTCTTTCGCCGCTTCGGCATCCCGATGCCGAACCGGCCGAACCCGCGTTCGCCGCAGCAACCGGGCGACGGCGACGGCGAACCGCAGCCTCGCGGCGTAGGCTCAGGCTTCATCCTGAACGCCGACGGCTACGTGATGACCAATGCGCACGTCGTCGAGGGTGCCGACGAGGTCATCGTTACGCTGACCGACAAGCGCGAATACAAGGCCAAGGTCGTCGGCGCCGACAAGAAGTCCGACGTCGCCCTCGTCCACATCGAGGCGAGCGGGTTGCCGACGGTGCGCATCGGCGACGTCGGCAAGCTCAAGGTGGGCGAGTGGGTAATGGCCATCGGCTCGCCGTTCGGCCTCGAGAACTCGGTGACCGCCGGCATCGTCAGCGCGAAATCGCGCGACACCGGCGACCTGCTGCCGCTGATCCAGACCGACGTTCCGATCAATCCCGGCAACTCGGGCGGTCCGCTCATCAATATGCGCGGCGAAGTGGTCGGCATCAACTCGCAGATCTACAGCCGCTCGGGCGGCTACATGGGCATCTCGTTCGCCATTCCGATCGACGAGGCAATTCGCGTCGCCGACCAGTTGCGCGCCGGCGGCCGCGTCATTCGCGGGCGAATCGGCGTCGTCATCGACCGGGTCACGCCCGAGGTTGCCGAATCGATCGGGCTCGGCAAGGCCACTGGCGCGCTGGTGCGCACCGTCGAGGCCGGCGGTCCGTCGGACAAGGCCGGCGTGGAAGCCGGCGACATCATCACCAAGGTCGATGCCAAGGCGGTCGAGAGCTCGGTCGAGCTGCCGCGCATCGTCGGCAGCATCAAGCCCGGCAACAAGGCGACGTTGCATGTCTTTCGGCGCGGCAGTTACCGCGATCTGCCGGTCGTCGTCGCCGAGCTCGACCCGGAAAGGGCTGCCACGCGGCGTGCGCCAGATCGCGAAAACGCCAAGCCGGCGGCGCCGGTGGGCACGCTCGGCCTGGCTGTCTCCGATCTGACGGATGCGCAAAAGCGCGAGCTCAAGGTCAAGAACGGCGTTCGCGTCGAGACAGCCGAGGGCGCGGCGGCGCGGGCCGGCGTTCGTGAGGGCGACGTGATCGTCACGATCGACAACATCGAAGTGGTCAGCGCAAGGCAATTCGACGCCGCTCTGGCCAAGCTCGACAAGTCCAAGCCGGTGACGTTGCTGGTTCGGCGCGGCGACGCTGCCAATTTCCTGATCTTGCGCCCGGCCCATTGACGAACCGAAGAGCAAGGGTTTATACCTCGTTCAGGAGTCAGTGCTGGCACACTTCTCGTGGAGCGTTGACTCAGTGGCGTTCGTGGGCTTCGTTCAAGGTAGCCATTTGCGCGCTTGAAATGGCGGCCAAGTCGGCCGCCTCAATTGCCCCCAGACCATCCACAGGCATTTGTGGATAAGCTGTTGATAGAATTCTTGTTGGCGCCCCGCAACGACGAGAAATCAAGCGCTGGCGCGGCTTTGCGCAGGATCCTTCTGGCTACAATGAAATCCCAGCAAGCAGTTGCCATACGTTTTGTTGGAAGGCGCGTCATTCGTTCGACGTGCCTTTTTTTTGTCTTCCGCCGCGTGGCTTCGCCACGCTTAACTTCGCTGCGCGAAGTTAGCGTTCGACGCAACGGCTGCGCCGTTGTGGTTCCAAGTCGGCGCTTTTCATCAACGCAGTGAGCATGGATCTGATCCGCAATTTTTCGATCATCGCCCACATCGACCATGGCAAGTCGACGCTGGCCGATCGCCTGATCCAGCGCTGCGGTGGCTTGACCGATCGCGAGATGGAAGAGCAGGTACTCGATTCGATGGACATCGAGCGAGAGCGCGGCATCACCATCAAGGCGCAGACGGCGGCGCTGCAATACACGGCGCGAGACGGTCGAACCTATAAGCTGAACCTGATCGACACGCCCGGCCATGTCGACTTCTCCTACGAAGTGAGTCGTTCGCTTTCGGCCTGCGAAGGTGCGCTTCTCGTGGTCGACGCGAGTCAGGGTGTCGAAGCGCAGACCGTGGCCAACTGCTACACCGCGCTCGAGCTCGGTGTCGAGGTCGTTCCCGTACTCAACAAGATGGATCTGCCGCAGGCCGATCCGGACCGGGCGCGCGCCGAGATCGAGGACGTGATCGGCATCGACGCCGACGACGCGATCCCGTGCAGCGCGAAGACCGG
>JBDTIO010000610.1:0-4113 GCA_039936375.1 Caldimonas sp.
GGCGAAGACGCGTTCTCTCAGCGTGACGCGCTCAGATCTTGCCCAGTTTCCAGCACGTTCCTTCCTCGCCGGCGTTGGTCTTCGTGATCGGGATGATCGTGGTGTAGATCGAACCCTTCGCCGTGCCAGTCTTGCCCTTGTTCTGGAGCAGCCACTTGATCTCGGCGGCCATGTTGCTCGCCTGTGTCGGCACGTCGTAGCTGAGGTCGAGATCGAACGCGCCTGACTTCACCTGGTCGCAAGCGCCCTTTTGCTCGCCGCCGCCCGAGGTGGCGAGGAACACCTTGCCCGTCAGCCCGGCCTCCTTAATCGCCGCGGCAGTGCCCGAGTCCATGCCATCCCAGAAGCCGACGATGCCGCACAGGTCGGGGTTCTGCTTCAGTACGGTCTGCGTGATGCCCTTGGCCTTGGCGGCGTCCCAGTCGGCCGCCTGGCTCGATACGACCTTGATCTCTGGATGCTTGGCAAACACGTTCTCCACGCCCTTGAGCGTGTAGGCACTTGCAGCCGCGGAGAGCGCGCCTTGGACGATCGCGACTTTGTTCGACTTGCCCTTGCATGAGTCGACGACCGCGTTGGCGGCTTTCTCGCCGATGTCGACCCAGTCGGCGCCGACATAGACGACCGACGAGTAGTTGGAGCGCATGTTGATCTGCACGACCTGGATGCCGGCTTCCTCGGCGCGCTGCAGCAGCTTGGCGTAGGTCTGGACGTCGGGGTTGTGGATCACCATGACGTCGGGCTTTTCGGTGATCAGCGTCGTGATCGCCTGGGCGCCGGCGTTCGTGCTCCAGTTCGGATCCCGCGACGTGACCTTGACGCCCAGCGGCTCGAGTTCCTTTTTCAGGCCCGCGAACCAGCCCTGGGCGAGGTCGAAGCCCATGGCCACCGGAACGAAGACGACCGTCTTGCCGGCGAGCGTGCTTTTGTAGGCGGCACGGAACGGCTCGTCGATCCCCTTGCCCTGGGCCAAGGCCGATTGACCGATCGACATGCCCGCGAACAGCGCGATGGCCGCGAGCGCGGCACCGGGCCGGAAGGTTGCGATGGTGGCGAGTTTCATGGTGTTGTCTCCTGGTGGTGAGGGTCGAAAAGGACGCGGCTCTGGCGGCCGCCTCGGGGATCGGGGAAGCCGCTCAGATGTCTCCCTGTTGGGCGGTTTCCTCGTTGCGCGGGTTGAGAAACGAATCGATCAGGATCGCGATCAGCAGGATGACGCCCTTGACGAGGTTCTGTGCCGAATACGACACGTCGAGGATCGTCATCCCGTTCAGCAACGTGCCAATCAAGAGCGTGCCGATAACGACATTGACGACACCGCCGCGGCCGCCCGATAGACCGATGCCGCCAAGCACGACGACGAGGATCACGTCGTAGATCAGCGTCGAGTTGTAGATGCGGGTCGGCATGCTGTTCACGGACGCTGCCATCACCATGCCGGCGAAGGCGCCGATCAGCGCCGCCAGAACGTATTGCAGAACGATGACCGGGCGCGTCGGGATGCCGGTCGTGCGGGCACCGAAAGGGTTGTCGCCGATCGCGTAGATGTAGGTTCCGAGTCGGGTGCGGCGCAGGAAGAACGACACGAAGGTCGCCATCACGGCGAACATGATCACGGGCATCGGCACGCCGAGCAGCGTGCCGCGACCGACCCAGGACAGGAAGTCGAGCTGAGGACTCCATTGGACGATGTCGAGGCGAAAGAAAGCGACTTGGCCGAGGCCGGCCAGGAACAGGCCCGACGCCAGCGTCGTGAACAGCGAAGGCACTTCGGCATAGGCGATCAGCCAGCCGTTGACAAGGCCGAAGGCGAGCGCCAGACCGAGAGCCGCAGCGAATGCGGTGGGCACCGAGTGCCCGTCCTGGACCATCTGCAGCACCAAGCCGGCGGGCACGGCGAGCACCGCGACCATCGAGATGTCGATACCGCGGCCGATCACGACGATGGCCATGGCCAACCCGAGGATCCCGAGAATCGAGACGTTCTGCAGCAGGCCCAGCAGGTTGCCCGGGGTCAGAAAGCCCCGCAGAAATACGGCGAAACCGATGAACATCAGCAGGAAGATGACGAATACGATCGTCTGCTGGCTGATGCGGTGCGCGCGGTTCGATGCACTCACGAGGGGGTTGCTTCCGGTCTGGGCCGCGGCAGCCTGCTGCACACGTTTTGGATTCAGACTGTTCATATGCCGAGCCTCTTGGCCGCGGGCGCGACGACCAAAGGCAGAGGTGGCGACATGTTGTCGACGGCCCGGTGCATCGGCAGTCCCGCGAGCCTGAAGCCGTTGCGGAAGTCCACCAGGTGCTTGCGAACCCATTCATGGGCCGTGTCCGCGTCACGTGCCTTGAGCGCATTGACGACGTGCCGGTGGACTTGCAGGTTGCGCCGTGCAGCCTGCGGCAGTGAGCCTTGTAGAAGCGTGAGCGCCGGGCTATAGAGCAAGCTGAAGGGCTCGCGCGCCAGCATCAATGCGCGATTCTTCGATGCACGCGCCACCAACGCGTGAAAGGCGACGTCGAGTTCCGACTGAAGTCGCATGTTCTCCACGGCGCACGATGCCTCGAGCGCGTCCGCTTGAGCCTGTACGTTCTGTTCGATGGCTCGCAGGTCGTCGTCATCAGCGTTGACGGCGGCCAGGCGCGCCGCCATAGGCTCGACGACGACTGCCACTTCCCAAAGCTCCTGGAACGTGACCTGATGCAGGATCAGCGCTCGTACTGCCCTCGGAGCAAGGTCGAAGATGCCGGGAAGAACCACGAAAAGGCGACGCCCACCGTGGCGGACAAGAAGGCCTTCTTGCTCCAAGAGTCGAATCGCCTCGCGCACCGTCGACCGGTTGACACCGAATTGGGTGGCGATCTCTTGCTCGGGGGGCAGGGCCGTGCCCGGCTTGAGCTTGCCCGAAAGAATGTCCTGTTCCATGACGCTCGACACCGCTCTGTATGCGGGCTCGCGTTGCAGCGTGCGAAACAACGGCGGCCCCGCCAGCGAAGCGGCTTCGCCTGTCGCTTTTTTCCCGTATTGTGGAAGCGGCACTGTTTTCGGCCCGACAGTCATACTGTGGACCGGACTCTAGAAAGTTGCTGAAAGCTCACTATCGGTTAAAACCCTCATCATGGATTTCGATGGAGTTCTAACTGACACGCACGAGCCAAATCGACTCACGAAGACGAGTCCCTGGGCAGGCTGACCGGGAGGGAGCACCCGACGTCAATGTCGCCGGGCATAAGACAGGTGGCCAGCCCACTTGACTTGCAGATACTCGAGCTCAGGCGTCATATCGGTCGGCACACGTTTGAACTCCGAACCGGAGGAGGCGCCTGGCTTCATGCCCAACAGCCGCACCAACGAACCCGCGGGGTTCGAACGGTCACGCGCCTGAAAGCGGTCGGATGTGTCGACCGCGGTAACCCTTGCGCCCGAGGCGAATGCCGCACCTCCCACGGCACGAATGAGCCCAGGCAATGCCTCGGCACTGATCGCGCACGAAGTATCGCTGCGCGCTGCTCAGGTTTGCCTTGCCCTCGGCCAACGAGAGTCCAAGCGTGTCAGTCGTCAACTCCGATCGATCGGTGTCAGATGCACCGCAGGGGATTCCGTAACGTCGTCGACCAGACGAGCCTCGATGATCATCTTCACTGGAGTCATCCTTGCCCGAGATTGATGGGCTGACGAGGACTCATTCTGCGGCGCTTGCTTGCCCCACAGTTCGGTTCGCCCCCACTTTGGCCTGCTCTCCGAAGGGATATCCGCTCACTCTGGCCCTGAATGGCCTGCTCGGCCGCATGGGTCAGAAGTCGCGAGACTTCGCCCTTCGCGGCATCGCCTCAGGCTGTCTCGATGTCCTGCAGTCCGAGCTCGCGCCTGGCCTGTTCGCGGATCACGAATTTCTGGATCTTCCCGGTGATCGTCATCGGAAAGCTCTCGACCACCTGCAAGTAACGCGGGATCTTCTGGTGCGCGATCTGCCCGCGACAGAATGCGACGACCTCCTCGTGCGACAGCGTCTCGCCGGTGCGCACGACTACGCATGCGCAGAGCTCCTCGCCGTACTTCGGGTCGGGCACGCCGACCACCTGGACGTCCTGGATCTTCGGGTGGCGATAGAGGTA
>JBDTIO010000611.1:0-3374 GCA_039936375.1 Caldimonas sp.
GCAGGTGATCGACGAAGCGGCTGATCAGCGTGTGTGCCACCAGCCCGCTGGCCGGGATACCACCGTCGATGATCTGCGGATCGACGGGCTCCTGCACCACGCGTTCGATCCCTTGGCGCTGGCAGCATCACATCTTCGCTTTGAGCTCGGGCCCATGGCGGCCCGGCCTGGCTCGACGCGGCTTACCCTCCAAGCGACGGCTTTTACGTCGACAGGGAGGGTTTGGCCGGCTAGCCCGAAATTCGCGCGGCGACGCGAGACAGGATTCGGGAGTGAATGAAGCCCCTTGACGACATCTGCGTGGTCCTGGGCAGTCTCCCTTCGGGATGCAGCGTGGTGATGCAATCCGCGTGCAGGGAGCCCGTCATTTGAGGGCGTCGTGCCGATCACGGGCAAGCGAAGGCAGAGTTCTCTGTATATCTCCAGCGCTGTGCCACCAGTTAGTTGTAAGTCGAATCGGCGGTTCGAATCCCGATACGCGCTAAAAACGAAGGCGGCCGGCACCACGCTATCAAGCGGCGATGACACGCGACAACCCTCGGAAGCTGCGAACGCACGGGACCGCTTTCGTACCTGCGCAAGCACGGCTTCTAACCGCGGACGTTGAGCATTCCAAAGTCAACGGAAGGGCGCGCACCGAAAGCACGCGCGGCTCTGTGACGCCCGGCCAGCCGCAGTCGCGATCGTGAGCGGCCACGCGTTTCCTCTCGAGCGAGATCGCCTACAAGGACATCGATGCGGTGATGGAAGCGCAGAAGGACCTGGTCGAAGTCGGCCACACTCTGAAGCAGATGGGGTGCGTGATGGGATAGCCGTTCGGGCGGTCGGCCTGCGAAGCCGACTACCACCTCTCGTGCACGCTGAATTCGAACTGCTCAGACAGCGTCTGGCGGCGTGTCGCGGAAGAACGAGGGCGGGAGCATGGCTTGCTCGAGCATCTCGATGCTGCGGTGCTCGACGCCTCTTTGGATGAAGACCTCGCGCCAACCGCGGACGACCTCGAGCATCCCATTGATGAGCGTCTGCGCCTCTTGCTTCGTCAACCCGAACACGTCGCACTGAGACAGGATGTTGTAGAGGCCAGCGGCCCGCCCGAACCGACCGACCTCCAGAGCCAGGTCGCGCCGCTCGACCGAAACCATGGGCACAGGCACGATGTCGTAGGCGGGCGAAAGGCGCCAGCCACTGTTTGTGCGCAACAGCGCGTGGTTGCGAGGGTGGTCGTCGTTGTTGGTGACCATGGCGTTGAACACCATGCGAAGGAACAGTTCGCGACGGTCGTCATTGCTTTTGACGGACCAGCGCCGAAGTTCATCTGCAAGCAACGGGTACGACCAGCGGTCGCGCCCGAGGTAGCCATCCTCGGCGTCAATCACCGTCAGTCCCGATACGAGTCCATAGCGCCGGTAGGCATTGGCATCCGGACTCCATTCGCGGTCGAAGCGCTCGAGCATGAGGGCGTCGCGCTCGCCGACTGGCTCGAGACGCATACCGCAGACGCGAAGGCCGGCAGCGCGCGCAAGCTCCAGCGTCGCGTACTCGATTCGCTGCATGTTGTGCCGGTCGGCCTTCTCGGGCAGCTTGGCGAGCCAGATCTTGTGGTCGTCCTCGATCGTCACTTTTGGTCTTGCGCCGCCCATGCTCGTGCCGGGTTCGAGTTCCTCGAGCACCTCGTGGGGCAGCCGCCCATCCTCTTCCAGTTTCTCGGCTGCTTCGATGAGAGCGGCCAACTGGTGCGTGCGATTGAAGGATCGCCTCGGGGCAGGCGGCGTCGCGGTTCGTCCGAAGCTCAGGTTGCCGGCGCCATCGTCCGGTCCGTTGAGCAGGTACTCCACTTCCTGGATGTCCGCTTCGCGGCGCTCCAGTTTGGCCTGGATGACTCGACGACCCCAGGCGTCCGGGCTGGCGTCCCGAACGGCACCGGGGATGCCCTTAAGCTTCGTGAACTTCTGGGGGCGCGTCGAAAGGGGGAGGCGGAAGGGATCCAAAGCCACCACCTCGGGCCGTTCGAGATACCGCTTGCCGTATGTGAAAGTACCCTCAAAGGCGCCCGCGCCAACGGCGCGGACCCTGAGCGACGCGCAGGGCACCGCCTCCATCGTCTCGGGAAGCTGGATGTAGACGTAGCAGGCTTTTTCGTCGTTGGCCATGGGTCAGAAGTCGTTGTCACTGTCGGCCGGGTGGCGCACGCGCTTGGGACGACGAGCGGCTTCCAGAATCTTCCCGTGTTCGTCGGCATCGGGGTCTGCAAGTGCAGCAGCGGTGTTGAGCAGGCCGAGCTTCCAGAGCACGGTGAAAGCGGTGCCGATGGTCGTACCGGGTGCGCCTTTCTCGAAGGCGTACAGCGTCTTGCGGGTGATGCCGCAGGCCTGCGCGATCTCTTCCTGGCTCAGGCGGCGGCGGACGCGAGCGAGTCGGGCGTTTTCGCCTAGTCGCTGTACTGCCGAGCTGACCTCCATCGGAGCGGTGGTCGTATGCATTTTAGTACCCATAAAGCCGTATTCCGGGTATCAGTTTACCCATTTCCCGGATCCAGTCAATCCAGGTGCGAAGAAGACGGGTAACTGGGTACCCGATAAGTTACCTTATGAGTATTAAACCACCCAGCTCAGGCAGGCCAGCAGCGCGGCCCCGCCGGGTTCATCGACGGCCGGCCAAGCTCCAGCCCGGCTGGCTCGCCAGCGCCTTCAAGGTCGAGGTATCGGAGCTCGTGACCTCGTACTCGGTCGTGGCGCGCTCCCGAAACGAAACCTGCGGAAACTCGCGCAGCAACTCGACGAGCTGGGCGCGGGCCTGTTGGGTGGGGCCGACGAAGTGGAGGGTGGCAGTTGTCATTGGGAGCCGTAGACGAAGGAGATCACTACGACTGCCCAACGCCCGCTCAGCGACGTGCGTTGACGGCACCGACACGGCCGAGTGGTGAAGGAGTGTGAAGAAAGCGCGCCGAGCGCTGATTCGAATCCCGATACGACTAAAACCGAGGAGGGCGGTGCCCATCTGCACGAAAGGCAAGCCTACCAAATTCATCGGGCGATGACGTAGATCCCAGCACGTGCCAAGCGCTCTCGGTACATCCGCGATCGTGTTGATCTCTGCGGGATGATGCAGCGTTTTCAAACGGTTGAACTCATACGGAGACACGTTTATGCGGCGAACTTGTTCCATGCGCCCCATGCCGTCGGTGCACCCGTGAGCGCTTTCGCGACGTCCAGGAAAGACGCCATGAAGCCGTTGCCGTCCCAGGACGCCCCCCTGTGCCAATATGACGTGCGCCACCTACCCCTGAGAGATCAGAGAGCAAGAGGTAGGTATGACAGTCAACAATCAAGCCAAGGCAGAGATGCACGCAGTGAAGAGTTTGTCCGATCCGGACG
>JBDTIO010000612.1:0-2592 GCA_039936375.1 Caldimonas sp.
TGTTCCGGATCCGCGCCGACCAGCTGGCGACGCTGCACGACGTCGTCGCCATGCTCGAGTTGCGCATCGGCATCGAAACCGAGGCCGCCGGCCTGGCGGCGCAGCGGCGCAGCGCCGCCAACCTCGACACGATGCGCGGCGCGCTCGCCGCGTTCACGCACGCGGTCGAGGCCAAGCACGACGCGGTCGGGCCCGACTTCCGCTTCCATCTCGAGATCTCGCGGGCGACGCAGAACGCCCATTTCGAAAGCCTGGTACAGACCTTCGGCACAGCCATCATTCCGCGCGCCCGGCTCGATTCGTCGGCCGCGTCGGCCGACGAGCGTCAGGCCTATCTGCGCCGCGTCAATGCCGAGCACGGCTCGATTCTCGACGCGATCGCCGGCAAGGACAGCGAGGCCGCACGCGCGGCGATGCGCACGCACTTGGCCAACAGCCGCGAGCGGCGACGGCGCGCGGCGCGGCTCTCGGAACGCTGATGGCTGCCTTCGAGCCAGTTGTACGATGACTTCGACGAATGCCCCTCGCATCGAGTCGGTCCGTTGCGTGCCGGTGGCCGGCCACGACAGCATGCTGCTCAACCTGAGCGGCGCGCACGCCCCGTTCTTCACCCGCAATCTGGTCATGGTCGGCGACAGCGCAGGGCACATCGGCGTCGGCGAAGTGCCGGGCGGCGCGGCGATCGAACGGGTCGTCGTCGAGTCGCAGGCCCTGCTCGTCGGCCGCTCGATCGGCGAGCTTCGCGAGCTGCTGGCCGAGGTGGAACGGCGCTTCGCCGACCGCGACACCGCCGGCCGCGGCCAGCAGACCTTCGATCTGCGCACCACCGTGCACGCCATCACCGGTCTCGAATGCGCGCTGCTCGACCTGCTCGGCCAGCATCTCGGCGTGCCGGTGTCGGCGCTGCTCGGCGACGGCCGGCAGCGCGACAGCGTGCCGGTGCTCGGCTATTTGTTCTACGTCGGCGATCGCAGGAAGAGCGAACAACCGTATCGCTGCGACGCACGCGGCGACGCCTGGCTGACGCTGCGCGACGAGCCCGCGCTCGACACGACGGCGATCGTTCGCCTGGCCGAGGCCGCGCACGCACGCTACGGCTTCGCCGACTTCAAGCTGAAAGGCGGTGTGCTCGAGGGCGACGCCGAAGTCGAGACGGTGACGGCCCTGCACGAGCGCTTTCCCGACGCGCGCATCACCCTCGATCCGAACGGCGCCTGGTCGCTCGCCGAGGCAATTCGCCTGATGCGCGACTGCCACGAGGTGCTCGCTTACGCCGAAGACCCGTGCGGCGCCGAAGGCGGCTTTTCCGGGCGCGAGGTGATGGCCGAGTTCCGCCGCGCCACCGGCTTGCCGACGGCAACCAACATGATCGCCACCGACTGGCGCCAGCTCGTGCACGCGCTGGCGCTGCAGGCGGTCGACATCCCGCTGGCCGATCCGCATTTCTGGACCATGGCGGGCTCGGTGCGCGTCGCCCAGACCTGCCGCGACTGGGGCCTGACGTGGGGCTCGCATTCGAACAACCACTTCGACGTCTCGCTCGCGATGTTCACTCACGTCGCGGCCGCCGCACCCGGGCGCGTCACGGCGATCGACACGCACTGGATCTGGCAGGACGGCGAGCGCCTGACGAAGAAGCCGCTGCAGATCACCCGCGGTGAGATCCGTGTGCCGACCGCACCCGGTCTCGGCGTCGAGCTCGACATGGCCCAGGTCGAGCGCGCCCACGCGCTGTACCGCCAGCACGGCCTCGGCGCCCGCGACGATGCGCGGGGCATGCAGGCGCTGGTGCCGAACTGGCGCTTCGATGCGAAGCGGCCCTCCCTGGTGCGCTGACGAAGCCACACGTAAGCCCGAGAGAACCGATGACCACGAAAGAAGCCATGCCCACCTCTGCAAGCCCCTATCGTCCCTATCCGAACAGCTTTCGCCAGCGTCTGCTGGCACGCGAAACGCTGATCGGCTGCTGGTGCTCGCTCGCCAACCCGATCACGACCGAGGTGCTCGGTGTCGCCGGCTTCGACTGGCTGCTGCTCGACGGCGAGCATTCACCGAACGACGTCACGACCTTCATTCCGCAGCTGATGGCCTTGAAAGACAGCGCCAGCGCGCCGGTCGCGCGACCCGCCTCGAACAATGCGATCGAGATCAAGCGCCTGCTCGACGCGGGCTTCTCCAACTTCCTGGTGCCGATGATCGAGAGCGCCGACGAAGCGCGCCGCGCCGTCGCCGCGACGCGCTACCCGCCCGGCGGCATCCGCGGCGTCTCGACCTCTCACCGCGGCAACCGCTTCGGCACGGTGCCCGACTACTTCAAAGGCATCAACGAGCAGATCTGCGTGCTCGTGCAGATCGAGAGCAGGAAGGGGCTCGACGCTGCGGCCGAGATCGCGGCAGTCGATGGCGTCGACGGCGTCTTCGTGGGGCCGGCCGACCTGTCGGCGGCGATCGGCCATCTCGGCGAGCCGAACCATCCGGAGTCGCAGGCCGCGATCGCCGCCGTGTTCAAGGCCGCCGACTCAGTCGGCAAGGCGATCGGCATCCTTGCCGGCGTCGAGGCCGACGCCCGTCGCTACCTCGAGATGGGCGCGC
>JBDTIO010000613.1:0-8059 GCA_039936375.1 Caldimonas sp.
CGGCATCGAGCCGGGCCGATTCGCCCTTGACGCCGAGCTCGATGTGGCGGCCCCACTGCGGGTGATCGACGCTCGGCAGGCTGAACACCTTGATGCCGGAAAACTCGCTTTCGATCGCCTGCATGAGTGGCGTCAGCGCCGCTTCCATGGCACCGAAGACGATCACCGAGCGTTCGCGCGTGCCATGGGCGACGTGCAGATGCGGATAGACCTGGTCGAGCACCCACTCGATCATCGGCCAGGCCATCACTGGAAAGCCGGGCACGAAGAAGACGCCGGCCTCGCCCCGCCGCACCGAAAACCCGGCGATCTTGTTGTACGGGTTGGGGATGACCTGGGCGCCCTCGGGAAAGACGGCCATGTCGAGGCGATGCTTGTTGTCGTGGCGGTCGGGGTCGAACGTCGTGCCCTGCTCGCGCGCCGTGTCCCTCATGCGCTCGAGGACGAACTCCTTCGCCTCGGGATGCAGCGCAAGCGGGACGCCGAGTGCCGCCGCCGCGCATTGCCGGGTGTGATCGTCGGGGGTGGCGCCGATGCCGCCACAGGAAAAGACGATGTCGCCGCTGGCAAACGCGTCTCGCAGATCGGCGCTGATCCGTGCCGGCTCGTCGCCGACGTAGCGTGCCCAGGACAACGAAAGCCCGCGCGCCGCGAGCAACTCGATGACCTTGGGCAGGTGCTTGTCGGCGCGCTTTCCCGAGAGGATCTCGTCGCCGATGATGAGGAGGCCGAAATTCATGCGGCAAATCCGTTCTGCATGGCGTCGGGCGATGGCGGCTGTGGCAGCCGAAGCGGCGCGCCCTCGGCGGCACCGAGCGCTGCCGCAGGCGGTGCATTTTCGGCGAGCCGCAGATCACGCAGCAAGGCGAGGAGGAAGTGACCGAACCAGAGCGCCGAAAAGGCGAACACGAGCGTGTACAGCCAGATCGAGACGATGATGAGCAGCGGCGCGAAGACGAGCGCGAAGGCGCTCACCGCCCAGAGCAGGGACGGCGCCGCGCCCAGGTAGCCGCAAACGACGCCCATGCCGAAAAGGGCCCAGCGATTTTCGGCGACGAGGCGACGTCGTTCGTCGCTCGTGGCATGCAGGGCGAGCACATCGAAGGCGAATACGCGATAGGTGAGCCAGCCCCAGATGACCGGCGGCACGACGAGAACAAGAGGCGGTATGAACCAGAGCGGAATGCTGACGACGAGCGCCGCCAGTGCCGCCAGCGTGCAGACGAGCGACCAGAAGAGGCTTTGCCAGAAGCCGGCGCCCCGGCGCCGCTCGAGCTGCGCAAAGCGCCGGGCCGCGATCAGGCGCACCAGCGCCGGGGTCATCAGCCAGGCGACGACGACCAGCGATGCGACCACGAAGACCGGCACGGCCAGGGCGACGATGACGAGCGGCGCGATGACGCTGTGAAAGCCGGTGGCGCCGATCGTGTCGAGCCACGAGAAGAGGATGGCGAGCAGCGTCCAGTCCTCGAGCGTCGCCCGTACCGAGGCGACAGCCGGCTCCCAGAAGAAGTAGCCGAGCAATGCCGCGGCGCCGCCGACGATCGCCAGAGGCGCCAGCGAAAGCGCGATCACTTTCGGGTGCAGGCAGTAGGCCGCAGCGCGCCAGAAGGCATCGATCAGGCGACGGTTCACGACGCTTTTCCGACGGCGCGCGGCGGGCCGCAAAGGAAGGGATTCAAGAGCGAAACCGGCAGGGCAAATCGGCAGTGTAGGCGGCCTCGACTCGATCCCTGGGCACGGCCTCCTCGGAACTGGTGGAGCCGAACTGTCATCACACGTGCCAATTCGTAACGGTTTTCGCCGCGACGCGGCATCCGCCGGCCCAAGCAGTGCTCCGGCCACGGAAGGGCCTGCCTAGAATTTCGCGATGCTCCTGCACACGCCGACCCTGCTCATCGCCGTCGCGGCTGCCCTGGCCCTTTCGAGCGCCGCAGCGGCGACGATCGGGGTGCGCCAGCGCCTGCGCCGTGGCGTCTGGTGGTGGATCGCCGCCAACTCCGCGCTGGCTGCCGCGCTGGTACTCCATTCCCTCGGCGACCGCGAGTTCCTGTTCGGTCCGCTCGCAGCCGTGTTCGCGTTGCAATGGCCGATAGTCACCCTGGCGGGATTGCGCCGGTTCTTTTCGCGCGGCGGCAGTGCCCTGCCGCCGTGGGCCGACTGGCTTGCCCTCGGGCTCGGCTGCGTCGCCGCGATCGCCACGCCGATCATGCCGTTGGACTGGGGCGGCGCCGACCGCGCCCTCGCCGTCGCCATGCTGGCGATGACCGTCTATACGGCTCTCGCCGTCGCCCGGCTCGAAGACTTCGCGACGACGCCGGTGCTGAAAAGCCTGCTCGTCGGCCTGATGTGCGGCGCGGCGCTGCAAGCGATCTGGCTGGCGCTCGCCGGCTTCGTTTTCGGCCCCGGTCTCGCCGCGGCCGATATTGCCCTGGCTGCCCTGCTCGCCCCGGCGGCGACGGCATTGCTGATGCCGCAGCTCTCGCTCGTCATGAACCACGAGCGCAACGTCGCCCAGCTGCGCGCCTCGCACCGCAAGCTCCGTCACATGGTCGAGGTCGACCCGCTGACCAAGCTGCCGAACCGCCGGCACTTCCACGACCTTGCCGCCAAGGCGATCGAGCCGGCGCCCGATCTCGCCACCATGCTCGTCTTCGACGTCGATCGTCTGAAGAACATCAACGAGGTGCTCGGCCACTCGGTCGGCGACGAAGCCCTGCGCCAGATCGGCATGGCCCTGCGCGAGACGCTGCGCCGCCGCGACGTTGCCGGTCGCCTCGGTGGCGACGAGTTCGCGGTAGTCCTGCCCCGCACCAAGGTCTCCGACATCACCGCCGTGGTCGCCCGCATCAATGCTCGCATCGACGATCGCCAGGTGGCGCCGCGCATCGCCCGCGTCTACCTCAACGTAGGTGCGACGCAGATCCAGGCCAACGAAACGATCGCCGATGCTCTGCGCCGGGCCGAGATCGTGCTCGAGACGACGCGCGACAAGCGGCGCGAGGCGGAAGCGCTCGCCCTTCGCATGGCCGATTCGATGCCGATGGAGCAATCGATGCCGGGGCTACAGGAGCTGGCGCGGCGCGGTCCACCCTCGGGTTCAGCGCCACTCAACCTCATCCCGGTCGGCGAAGTCCTTGCCGGATCGACGGCCAACTGACGCAAGGCGCCGGCCTCAGCGGGCCAGATGCAGGATCGTCCAGCCCGCTCTTTCGGCCTCGGCACGCAAACGTCGATCAGGATCGACCGCGACCGCTCGGCCGACAGCGCGAAGCAGCGGCAGGTCATTGGCCGAATCGCTGTAGAAGACGGCATCCGCAAGTGCCGCCGTCGTGATCGCCTGAGCGGCCAGCCATTCCTTGATGCGATCGACCTTGCCGTCGCGCATGTTGAGGATACCGCCGTTGCGGCCGCTGAACCGGCCCTCGAGCAGTTCCAGCTCGGTGGCGATCAGGTTGTTCGCGTCGATCGCCAGCAGGTCGGCAATCGGCGCCGTGAGAAAGCGGTTGGTCGCCGTCGTCAGCACCGCGCGCTCGCCGGCATCGCGATGCCGCGCGACAAGCTCGTGCGCGGCCGCGCCGATCCGCGGCGCGATGATCGAAGCGATGAAGCGCTCGCGCAACGACGCCCACTCCCGTGGCGCGCGGCCCGCCAGCGTCGATGCGTAGAAAGCGCAGAACTCGGCCGGCGTGATCGCACCGGCGGCATAGCGGTCGGCGACGCTCCGATTCCTTGCCGCGAAGGTGGATCGGTCGAGGACGCCCTCGGCCATCAGGTATTCGCACCACAGCTCGTCGGTGTCGCCATCGAGCAGCGTCCCGTCGAGGTCGAACAGCGCGAGCTTCACGCCTTGCGCAGGTGCCACGCCTTCGGCCGCGTGAAGGCCCGGATGCCGTAGGAAGAAAGCGTCACGCCGATGCCTGAGTCGCCGTGGCCCGACCAGGGCAGGCGCGGGCTGACCCGATCGCAGCAGTTCCAGTAGACGCTGCCGGCATTGAGGCGCCCGAGCAGTTTGCGCGCGCGTGCCTCGTCGCGCGTGTAGACCCCTGCGGTGAGGCCGTAGCGCGTGTCGTTCATCAGGGCCAGCGCCTCGTCGTCGCCCTTCACTTTCTGGATGCCGATGACGGGGCCGAAGCTCTCCTCGCGCATCAGCAGCATGTCGTGGTTGGCCTCGGTGACCACGGTCGGCTCGAAGGCATTGCCAGCGCCGGCAATGCGCCTGCCGCCGAGGCGCACGCGGCCTCCTTTGGCAACGGCGTCGGCCACCTGTCCTTCCAGCACATCCAGCTGCGGCGCCCGCGTGATCGCGCCGATGTAGGTGGCGTCGTCGGTCGGATCGCCGACCTTGAAGTCCGCGACGGTGGCAACGAACGCATCGACGAACGCGTCGTGGATTCGCTCATGCACGTAGATGCGTTCGACCGAGCAGCAGCTCTGGCCGGTGTTGTACATCGCGCCGTCCGCCAGTGACTCGGCGGCGGCCTTCGGGTCGGCGTCGTCGACGACGTAGGTCGGATCCTTGCCACCGAGCTCGAGCTGCAGGCGGATCATGCGCGGCCCGACGGCCGCGGCGATCTTCGCGCCGGTGGCCGCCGAGCCGGTGAAGAAAACGCCGTCGATGCGCTGCTCGATCAGCGCCGCACCGACCTCGCCACCGCCGACCAGCGCGATGAACACGTCGTCGGGCACGCCCGACGCATGCAGCAGCCGGGCGATGTGCAGGCCCGTCAGCGTCGCGAATTCCGAGGCCTTGTAGAGCACCGCGTTGCCGGTGAGGAGCGCCGGCACGAAGACGTTACCGCCGACGAAGTAGGGATAGTTCCAAGCCGAGATGTTGGCGACGACGCCGAGCGGGTCGTGGCCGATCCGCTCGGTCATGCCGGCATCGGCGAAGACCACTTCGCTGGCCGTGCTCGACTCGACCTCGGCGAGGAAGAAATCGATGCGGCCGAGAAAGCCGTTGAGCTCGTTCCTCGACTGGGCGATCGGCTTGCCGACTTCGGCCGTCAGCGTCTTCGCCAAGGTCTCGAGCTCGGCCACCACGCGCTCGCGAAAGCGCGCGATCGTCGCCTTGCGATCCGCCAGCGGCCGCGCCGCCCAGCCCGGTTGCGCGGCGCGCGCGCGCGCGGCCTTCGCGCCGACGCTCACCGCATCGTCGGCCGGCACTTCGGCGAGCCTGGCGCCGGTGGCCGGGTTGGTGATTGTGAGCGTCTTCGTCATGGCTGGCGGGCCGCGCGAGCAGCGGCGAGAAAGTCGTCGAGCAGCGGCCGGTCGTCGAGCGTGCCTTCATCGGCGCGGTGAAATTCCGGATGCCACTGCACTGCGGCCATGAAGCCCGGCCCGGTCTTGCGGATCGCTTCGATCATGCCGTCGGTCGGGCAATGGGCCTCGACCACGAAGCCCGGAGCAAGCTTCTTGATGGCCTGGTGGTGGACGCTGTTGACGACGGTACTCGGCGTACCTTCGAAGATCTCGGCGAGCCGCGTGCCGGCGACGAAATCGAGCGTGTGCAGGTTGCGGTCGTAGCTCACCGCGTCGCGATGCCGCACGTCCCCGGGCCGATGCGTCTCGAGATCCTGGAACAGCGTGCCGCCGTAGGCCACGTTCATCAACTGCAGGCCGCGGCAAATGCCCAGCACCGGTTTGCCCGCCGCGGTGAAGGCGCCCAGCAGCGCTTTCTCGTAGTCATCGCGAATCCGATCGCCGTGCCAGCGCTCGTCGAGCGGCGCTTCGCCGTAGCTGCCCGGCGAGACGTCGGAGCCGCCTTCGAGTACCAGCGCGTCGAGCCACTGCGCGTAGTGCTCGAGCGTGGCGTCGCCTTTTCGCGTGTCGCCGATGGGGCTGGGGATCATCACGGCAAGCGCGCCGCTCGCCATCACCCAGTGCGCGATCGACTGCTCCAGGTACTGCAGCGTCTTGCCCTTGAAGATCGGCCGCGCGTCATCGGCATGGAAGAAGCAGGCCGAGATGCCGACCTTGAGACGCTCCACATCGGAGGTTTTCGTGCCAGTCAAAACGCCTCCTCGAAGAGACGCTCGAAATCGGCCGCGACGACCGGGCGCGGGTTGGTCCGGTGGCAGATGTCGGCCGTCGCGATCTCGACCAGCCTCGGAATCGATTCACGCTTGACGCCCGCGGCCGACAGCCGCGGCGCGATGCCGATTGTCTGCTTCAGCGCCTTCAGCCAGCGCAGGAACTCCGCGGCACCGCCGCTCACGCCGACCGCATGCGCGAGCTCGTCGAACTTGGCCGGCACCGCTTGCGCATTCCACGCCAGCACGGTGTCGATCATTAAGGCGTTGGCAAGGCCGTGGTGCATGTCGCAGACGGTGCCGAGCGCATGGGCGCACGAATGCACGGCGCCGAGGTCCTTCTGGAAGGCGATGGCGCCCATCATCGAGCTCATCATCATGTCGGCACGGGCGTCGATGTTCGACGGCTCCTGCACCGACTTCGCCAGCGAGCGAGCCGCCAGCCGCGTGCCTTCGAGCGCGATGCCGTCGCAGAGCGGGTGATAGGCCGGCGACAGGTAGCTCTCGACGTTGTGCGTCAGCGCGTCCATGCCGGTGGCAGCGGTGATCGCCGGCGGCAGGCCGAGCGTCAGCGCCGGGTCTGCGAAGACGACCTGGGCCAGGACGCGCGGCGAGAAGACGACGCGCTTGACGTGCGTGTCTTCCTCGCTGATGACGCTGCTGCGGCCGACTTCGCTGCCGGTGCCCGAGGTCGTCGGCAAAGCAATGAAATACGGCAGCGCCTCGCCGATGGTGCGCACCTGCGGATGGTCCCAGACGTATTCGATGATGTCGCCCGGGTGCGTCGCCATCAGGCCGACCACCTTGGCGACGTCGAGGGCCGCGCCGCCGCCGATGCCGACGACGCAGTCGGCGCCGTGGCCGCGATAGGCCGCCGCTCCGTTCATCACCTGGCTGGTGGTCGGGTTGCCGAACACGCCGGCATAGATCGCCGGCTGCAGTCCGGCGGCCTTCAGGCTCGCTTCGAACGCCGCGAGCAGCGGCAGCGCCGCCAAACCCTTGTCGGTGACGATCAGCGGGCGATGCAGGCCGCGCCCGGCGAGATGCGCGCCGGCCAGCGCACTGGCGCCCGGACCAAAGTGGATGGTCGTGGGAAACGAGAAACGGGTGAGGGTCATGGCGCGGATCGATGAGGTCGTGGGAAGCGGATGATCTTCATTGCAGACGCAGCCAGCGCAGCTCGGGCGCATCGTTCGGCCACTGCACCGCGTGGAGCTTTTTCGTCAATGCCCAGCTGAGCGTGCGGCGGTAGAGCGGCATCGACGGGATGTCTTCGGCGACGATGCGCAGCACCGTCGCCACCATCGCCCGGCGCCGCACCAGGTCGGGCTCGATGCGCACGGCGTCGATCAGCGCGTCGACCTTCGGATTGCTGTAGCGACCGGCATTGAAGGTGCCCGGCCCGCCGGGGTCCCGCGTGTGGAAGAGCGCGTTGAGCGAGCCCCAGGGGTCGAGCGTCGGCGTCCAGCCGAATTCGGCCAGGCTCGTCGTCGCGCTGCTGAGCTTGGGGAAGAACTGGTTCGTGGGCATGGAATTCAGCGAGGCGCGGATGCCGACTTGCGTGAGCATCGCCGTCATCGCCTGGCAGACGGCTTCGCGCCAGGCGACATTGACGCAATCGAGCGTCACCGAAAAGCCGTTCGGATAGCCGGCCTCCGCAAGGAGTGCCCTCGCCTTCGCCGGGTCGAATGCGAGACGGTGGTCGAGATCGGCGGGCGAGCCGTCGACCCGCTTCGACAGGTATGCGCCGGTCGGCACCCCCAGGCCGCGCAGCACTTTCTTCGCGATCAGCTCGACGTTGATCGCGTGATACACCGCCTGGCGCACGCGCAGGTCCTTGAACGGATTGCGGCCCTTGACGTCCGAGCCTTCGAGCTCGTCGCGCGCCATGTCGAAGACGAGGTACTGCTCGCCGAGATCCTCGCTCTGCAGGATCGTCAGCGCCTTCTCGCTCTGCAGCCGGGCGACGTCGGGAATCGGCGGGTCGAGCACCATGTCGACCTCGCCGGAGATGAGCGCCGCCAGCC
>JBDTIO010000614.1:0-10508 GCA_039936375.1 Caldimonas sp.
CTCCCGGCGCGAGCGGCGCGACGACGACGCCGGCCCGCAGGGCGCCGAGAAAGATGACGGCGTAGTTCACCGATGCCGCAGCGCAGATCGCGATCGAGTCGCCGGGGAGCACGCCGTCGCGCTGCAACGCCGCGGCTGCGCGGTCCATCAGCGCGTCGAGCTCGCCATAGCAAAGACTGCCTCGCCCGTCGATCAGCGCGATGTGGTTTGGGTCGCGCCGCGCGTGCAGCCGAATCATGTCGGAGACCAGACCGAAATACCGATCAAATGGAGTGGTCGTCATCTGCCTCGCCTCGGTCGAGAGCAGTCGCTCGTCGGTGTTAGCCAAGACCCTCCAGCGGATTGAGCGAACCCCTTCGCGGCGCGGAGGTAGGCGTCGCGTTGCCGCTGCTCATCGGCGCTCGTTCGGCCACGCCATGAATGCCAGGGCCCACAGGGCAATGATGTTGACGAGTGGCACCACCGCGAGCAATCCCCAGGCGCCCGAATAGCCCGCCTTGCGGACGATTCTGCAGATCGGCCAGATGACCACCAGGGCCACGATCAGGGCATAGATCATCAATCGCGTCCTCCGTGGATGGTGGCGAAGTTGGTGGCCAGGGCCGTCAATACCGTCGTGACCACCATCGGGTCCGCCGCGCCGGGAGCGCCGGCGATGTCGGCGGCGATCTTGTATTGCCGGCGGGTCAGATCCTCGGCACGGGCGAGGTCCTGCGTGATGATGTTGGCCCGGTGTTCGGTCGGTGTTGCCATCGCGTCCTCCATGCTGTGACAGTCGCGCAAGTATCTCCGGTCGTCGCCGCGGGCGACCTCACGAGTTGATGCAATTGCTTGCAAGACTGGCGTTTCTGCGCGGGCCCGTTCGCGACAATCGGCTGCCGGCCGTGTCGGTCGTGCGGTTTGCCCGCCGTGTCGTGCGTCGTCGTTTGGCATGGAACATGCGGCCATCACTCGGGTTACAGGAAGTGTCGATGAACGATCTCGCAATTCGCCGTCTCACCATCGCGTTTGCCGCCACGCTCGCCGCGTGCGGCGGCGGTACCAGCGAGACCACCAGCCTGTCCGGAAGCCCGATCGCTGCGCCGTCGCCCCCCTCCGCCCCTTCCCCGCCGGCGCCGACGCCTCCTCCCTCGCCTTCGCCCGTGCCACCGCCACCGGCGATGCCGCCGCCGGCGAGCGGGCCGCCGACGATCGTCGAGTTTTCGGCTGCCGTCGGCGGCGTCATCCCGGCGCTGGTTGGCGGCAGCATCACCCTGGCCCGAGACGGCAATCTCTGGTTCAACGCCGGCTTCACGTCGGACCAGATCGGGCGGATCACACCGGCCGGCGTGGTGAGCTATCCGGTAACCGGCGCCGCCGGATTGGGATCGGTGCGAACCGGCTCGCTGGCCACCGGTGCCGACGGCAACCTCTGGTTCGCCGATCCGGTTGGCGGCACATTGCTGAGCGGCGCGATCGGCACGATCGACGTCAGCACCGCGCTGGCCAGCGAGTTCTCGACGCCGTTGCTGGAAACGACAACCCAGCTTCGCGTCAGCACCGCGCAAGACCAGTCCTGCACCTCGGGCGTCTGTACACCGGTTCCCACCGGCACCTGCGTGGCCGTGCCGGCGACGCAGACGACGCCGGCCACTACCTGCAAGACGGCAACCACGGGTCCGACGCTGACCGATGCCTGCACCGCGATTGCCGCCAGTTCGAGCAACGCCTACACGACAACGACCTGCAGCCCAACCGTGACCGGGCCCACCCCGGTATCGAGTTGCACGACGACCCCGCCGCTTGCCGCGAACAGCTTCGTCCGGATCACCTGCACCGGCATCACGCCAGGTTCGCAGGCCTTTGCCATTACCAGCGGCGCGGGAGGCAAGCTCTGGTTCACCGAGTTCGTCGCCAATCGCATCGGCATGTTCGATCCGACGACGAAGCTCGCTACGGAATTCGGCCCTTTGCAGGGGCCGGCGACGTCGATCGCCGCAGGTCCGGACGGCAATGTCTGGTTCGCGGAAAGCGCCGATCCGAAGGCTCTTCCCGTGATCGGCCGGATTACCCCGGCGGGCGTGATCGCCGAGTACAGCGGCGGTCTGGTTGCCGGGCAGTCCATCGGCGCAATCACGGCCGGCACCGATGGCTTCGTCTGGTTCCTGGCGTCCGGCACCGGCGGCGCGGCGATCGGCAAGATCAATCCGACCACCGGCGCGATCACGCTTTTCAACAGCGGCTTTTCCGGCACCTTCCCGCTTTTCGGCGGCATCGTCGCCGGTCCCGACGGCAACATGTGGTTCACCGACTATTTCGGCGGCTTGATCGGCCGCATCGCCTCGAACGGAGCCATCGCCGAGTTCGGCACGATCGGGCAGGGCTCGCAAATCAATGCCATCACGGCAGGGCCGCTGGTTGGCGGCGCGAAGACCATCTGGTTCACCGAGCCCACGACAGGGAACATCGGCCGGGCGACGCTGCCGTAGCGAGACGCCCCGCGCCGCCGATGTGATCGCGTTCATTGCCGGGTGAGGCTCGCATGGATCGCCTCATCCTCACTTGCGAGCATGCCGGCAACGATGTGCCGGTGGCCTACGCACCGCTCTTCGCCGGGCATGAGCATCTGCTGCCGACGCATCGCGGCTGGGATCCGGGCGCGCTTCTTCTCGCTCGCGAGATGGCCGCACGCTTTTCGGCGCCGCTCTATTTCGAGACGACAACCCGGCTGCTCGTCGATTTGAATCGATCCGTCGGCACGCCCGACCTGCACTCGGAAGCGACGAGACACCTCCCGTTGGCCGATCGACGGGCCATCCTCGAGCGTCACTACCATCCCCATCGTCGCCGGGTCGACGACGCAGTGGCGAAAGAGGTCACAACGCCGGACCGGCTCATTCATATCGCGTCGCACAGCTTCACGCCGGAGCTGCATGGCCAAGTGCGCACCGCCGACATCGGTCTGCTGTACGACCCCGGGCGACCGGGCGAGGTGGCGTTTTGCTCAGCCTGGCTCGCGGCGCTGAGGCGGCTCGATCCGTCGTTGCGGCTGCGCCGCAACTATCCGTATCTCGGCAAGAGCGATGGCGTGGCGCAGGCGCTGCGCCGCAAGCATGGGCCCGAGGCCTACGTAGGCGTCGAGCTCGAGGTGAATCAGCGCTATGTCGAGCAGGGCGGACCGGCCTGGCCAACACTGCGTCGAACGATCATCGAGTCGCTCGCCGAGGTGCTTCAGCTGCGCGGCGGCACAGCGCCCGAAGGCGGATAGGCCGGCATCGGTTGCGGTGCCGGGTAGCCTTGCGGCGCCGGCTGGTAGGCCTGTGGTGCGCGAGTGACGCGAGTCCGCCCGCCGGTCGTCACCAGGACGACCGGTTCGCCGATGCCCCACGTTTCGTTGCCGATGGCCTGAACGACCGACCGACGCTCGCCGTTTCTCAGCTGCACCAGGATCTCGACGGCGTTTTCTTGCGTCGCGCCCCTTTCGACGGCATTGCCGATGACGCCGCCGACGACGGCGCCGAGCACGCCGCCGACGATCGAATCGCGATGACCGCCGATCGTCGATCCGGCGACACCGCCGGCCACCGCGCCCGCGCCGGCGCCGATGCCGCTCTGGCTACCCTGGACGGTGACGGGCCTCACCGAGAGCACGGTCGCGTCGTAGACCCGCGACATGCGCTGCGTTTCGTACGGTCGGATGACGTCGGGGCTGGAGGTTGCACACGCAGTGAGGGAAGCCACGGCGATGACGGTCAAAAGGTTTCTCATGATCTTCTCCTGCAAGGGGTCTCCGATGGCAGTGCAGCGGACGCGCATCAGTTGACCACAAAGGTCTCTCGGGCGCCTTTCGCCCGGGAGAAGACCGCGCAAAGAAGTGTGCAGTTCCGCCGGCCACGTCAGCCGGAGGCTTGTTGCGGCGTCAGCCGTGCAGCCGGCTGTTTCGGGGCACGCTGGCGAGCAGGAATTCCATCTGGTCGGCGAGGATGCGCCGGCCGCGCAGGATCATGTCTTCGTGCAGGCTCGGCACGTACGGCAGGTAGTGCAGCGACATGCGCGCTTCCTCGGGCAGGCGGTTGCCCTTGTGGCCGTTGCAAGGCCGGCAGGCGGTGATGCAGTTCATCCAGGTGTCGCGGCCGCCGCGCGAGGTGGGCACGATGTGCTCGCGGGTCAGGTCGTCAAGGCCGAAGCGGCCGACGCAGTAAGCGCAGACCTGCCGGTCGCGCGCGAACAGCTTCGGGTTGCTGAGCGCGGGCGTGCGCCGCCAGGCCCGGCTGGGCACCGAGCCGCGGACGGCGATGATCGGGTGCACCTCGATGCGCGACTGCAGGCCGGTGCGCCGCTGCACGCCGCCGCGCAACACGTGAAACGTGTCGCCGAGCGTCCACGCGACGCCATCGCTGGCATAGAGCACGGCCGCTTCCTTGGCCGAGATCCAGGCCTGCGGGCGGCCGGACATGTCGAGCTGCAGAACTTCCATCAACCGCGAGCGTAATGCATGATTGCAGCCGCGTTCAAGACGTGACGGCATCAAAGGCGCCGCTCGATGCGCCGACGCTACGCCGATCGGCCGGGCGCATCCGCCGGATACAGGCCGCGCTGGCGCGCCATCAGGCGTGTCAGGCCGAGCAAGGCGCCGATGTTCGGCGTGGCGACGCCGACCCGGGCGCCGATCTCGTGAACGGAGGCGACGAGCGCGTCGAGCTCGAGCGGCCGGCCGGCCATCGCGTCCTGCAGCATCGAGGTCTTGAAGCTGCCGAGCTTTCTCGCCAGCTTCATGCGCTCTTCGCCCGATTGCTCGATGGCGCAGCCGATGCGCGCGCCGATCGCTGCCGCTTCGGCCATCGTGCGAACCATGAAGTCGAAGACCAGCGGATCGTCGAGGATCGCGTCGCTCGGAGCACCGGTCAGGGCCGACACCGGGTTCATGGTCATGTTGCCCCAGAGCTTGTACCAGACCTCGCGGCGCACATCGACGCTGGCCTCGGCGTCGAAGCCAGCCTCGGCCAGCGCCGCGCAGACGCCTCTCGTGCGCGCCGAATCACCACCGCGCGGCTCGCCGACGATCAGCCGCTCGCCGAAGTTGTGGCGCACGACGCCGGCCTCGGGGCTCGAGGCGGCGAGATGGACGACGCAGCCGAGCACGCGCTCGATCGGCAACAGCCCGAGCAGGTGGCCGCCGGGATCGACGCTGCCAAGCGGCGGCTGGTCGGGCATCGCTGCGGGCATGAACCACCAGGGTACGCCGTTCATTGCCGGCAGCACGATCGTCGAGTCGCTGATCAAGGCCGCCACCGCCGGCGCGGCCGCCGCCAGCGCGGGTGCCTTGAGGGCGACGATGACGAGTTCCTGCGCGCCGAGCGTCGTCGCATCGTCGCTGACGGCGATGCGAGCGACGGTGCGGGTGTCGCCAGAGTCGACAGCGAGGCCGTGCTCGCGCACCCGCGCCAGCGTCGGCCCGCGCGCCAGCGCCGAGACAAGGTGTCCGGCCCGTGCCATGCGCGCCGCGATGAGGCCGCCGACGGCGCCCAAGCCAACGATGGCGACCTTCAAGAGCCGCCTCGGCGACAGGAAATGTGTTGAATCAAGGGCAAATCTCCGACCCTTCGCGAGTGCAGGCGCGACTTTTTCTGCAAAATAGCACGATCGTTCGTTTTTCCGACCACTGCATCGAGGAATCATGCCTGTCGTGAATTTTCTCGTCACCGACAACGCCGACGTTTCCGATAGCGACGCGGTTGCGCCGCCGCGTGCGCTGGCCAAGGGCAAGCAGACACGTGCCGCGATCGTCGACGCGGCGCTCGCGCTCGCGTCGCACAGCGGCATCGAGGGCCTGTCGATCGGCGTGCTCGCCGAAGCGACGGGCATGAGCAAGTCGGGCGTGTTCGCGCACTTCGGCTCGCGCGAAGAGCTGCAGATCTCGGTCGTTCGTGAATACCACGCGCGCTTCGAAGAAGAAGTCTTTCGCCCGGCGATGAGCGAAGCGCGCGGCCTGCCGCGGCTGCACCGTCTTTTCGATCGCTGGCTCAAGCGCGTCTCGGTCGAGATCGACTCGGGCTGCATCTACATCAGCGGCGCCGTCGAGTTCGACGACCGGCCGGGTCCCGTGCGCGACGCGCTGGTGGCCATGGTGCAGACGTGGCGGCGCGCCCTCGAGCGGGCGATCCGCGCGGCCGTCGGCGAGCGGCATCTGCGCGCCGATACCGACGTCGGCCAGGTCCTGTTCGAGATCCACGGCCTCATTCTCGCCCTCCACCACGACGCGCGTTTCCTGCGCCATGCCGGCGCGGAGGAGCGGGCGCGCACCGGCTTCGAGCGCGTTCTCTCGCACTGGGCCGACGCCGGCCGCACGGTCTGAATTTCATCAGGAGCTTCACATGCCTTCTTACACGCCGCCCCTGCGCGACATGCAGTTCGTGTTGCACGAAGTGCTCGGTGCCATCGACGAGCTCAAGGCCTTGCCGGCCTATGCCGACGTTGATGTCGACACGATCAACGCTGTGCTCGAAGAGGGCGGCAAGTTCGCCAGCGAGGTGCTGCTGCCGCTCAACGCCGTCGGCGATGCCGAAGGCTGCACTCTCGACAAGACGACGCACGAGGTCAAGCCACCGACCGGCTTCAAGGAGGCGTATGCGAAGTACGTCGAAGGCGGCTGGCCGGCGTTGAGCTGCGATCCGGCGTTCGGCGGCCAGGGCTTGCCGCACGTCGTCAACCAGTGCCTGTTCGAGATGCTCAACTCCGCGAACCAGGCCTGGACGATGTACCCGGGCCTGTCGCACGGCGCCTACGAGTGCCTCGTCGCGCACGGCTCCGAGGAGCAAAAGCGCCTCTATCTCGGCAAGCTGACGAGTGGCCACTGGACCGGCACGATGTGCCTGACCGAGCCGCAGTGCGGCACCGATCTCGGGCTTTTGCGTACGAAGGCGGAGCCGCAAGCCGACGGCACCTACAAGCTCACCGGCAACAAAATCTTCATCTCGGCCGGTGAGCACGACATGGTCGAGAACATCATTCACCTCGTTCTGGCGCGCCTGCCCGAAGCGCCGATCGGCTCCAAAGGCATCTCGCTGTTCGTGGTGCCGAAGTGGAAGGTCAAGGCCGATGGCTCGATCGGCGAACGCAACGGCATCTGGTGCGGTGGCCTCGAGCACAAGATGGGCATTCACGGCAACGCCACGGCGCAGATCGTTCTCGAAGACGCCGAAGGCTCTCTCGTCGGCGAGCCGAACAAGGGCCTGGCCGCGATGTTCATCATGATGAACGCGGCGCGCCTCGGCGTCGGCATGCAGTCGCTCGGCCTGACCGAAGTGGCGTACCAGAACGCCGCGGCCTACGCCAAGGATCGGCTGCAGGGGCGCTCGCTCTCGGTCGTGAAGGCCAAGGACAAGCCGGCCGATCCGATCATCGTCCACCCCGACGTTCGCAAGATGCTGCTGACGGCGCGCGCCTACGCCGAAGGCGGCCGCGCGCTGGCGATGTTCACGACGCTGTTGCTCGACAAGGAGATCGCCAGCACCGACGAGACGGTGAAAAAGGACGCCGCCGATCTCGTGGCGTTGCTGACGCCGATCGTCAAGGCTTTCTTCACAGACAACGCCTGGATCGCGACCTCGCACTGCATGCAGGTCTTCGGCGGCCACGGCTACATTCGCGAATGGGGCATGGAGCAGTTCGTGCGCGACGCGCGGATCAACATGATCTACGAGGGCACGAACACCATCCAGTCGCTCGACCTGCTCGGCCGCAAGGTCCTCTCCGACAACGGCGCCAAGCTGAAGAAGTTCGGCAAACTGGTGCAGGAGTTCGTCGAGGAAGAAGGCGTGAACGAAGACATGCAGGAATTCGTCAATCCGCTCGCCGAGCTCGGCGAGAAGGTCACCAAGCTGACCATCGAGATCGGCATCAAGGCGCTGAAGAATCCCGATGAGGTCGGCGCCGCGGCGGTCGACTATCTGCGCGTCTGCGGCCACCTCATCTACGCTTATCTCTGGGCGCGGATGGCGAAGGTCGCGCTCGGCAAGATCTCCGGCGGCGACCCGTTCTACGTTGCCAAGCTGGCGGTGGCACGCTTCTACTTCGCCAAGTTGTTGCCCGAGACGGCCGGCCTCATCAGGACGGCGCGCGCCGGCGTCGCGCCGATGATGGAGATGGACACGGCGCTGTTCTGAGCTCGGCAACCTGTTCGAATCGACATTACAAGGAGACACGCATGAAGACTGCCCTGCAACGCACCGCTCTCGGCTTCGGCCTTCTGTTCGCGACGTCGATCGCGCTGGCCCAGTCGATGTCACCGGCCGGCCTGTGGAAGACGATCGACGACAGCACGAAGAAGGAGAAGTCCTTCGTGCGCATCGTCGAGGCGAATGGCGTCTACACCGGCAAGGTCGAAAAGCTGCTCGACCCGGCGACGGCGCCGGACGCCACCTGCAAGGACTGCAGCGACGAGCGCAAGGGCCAGCCGATCCTCGGTATGACCATCATCCGCAACGTCAAGGCGACCGACGACAAGGCCGTGTTCAGTGGCGGCGACATCCTCGATCCGGACAACGGCAAGGTCTACCGCGTCAAGCTCAGGGTCGTCGACAACGGCGCGAAGCTTGACGTGCGCGGCTACATCGGCACGCCCTTGCTCGGCCGGACGCAGACCTGGATCCGCGCCGAATGAATTCCTCCCCGGGAGCAGCGATGAATCGATTCAACGTCCGCAAGGTCGCCGTGCTGGGCGCCGGCGTGATGGGTGCGCAGATCGCCGCGCACCTCGTTAACGTCAAGGTGCCGGTGGTGCTGTTCGATCTGCCGGCCAAGGACGGCCCGAAGAACGGCATCGTCACGAAGGCCGTCGAGGGGCTGAAGAAGCTCAAGCCCGCGCCGCTCGGCATTCCCGAAGACGCGGCGCTCATCGAACAGGCGAACTACGAAGAGCACTTGAGCCTGCTCGGCGAATGCGACCTCGTCATCGAGGCGATCGCCGAGCGGATGGACTGGAAGCTCGATCTCTACACGAAGATCGCTTCGGCGATCGCGCCGCACGCCATCGTCGCCAGCAACACCTCGGGCCTCAGCATCACCAAGCTCTCGGAAGTGCTGCCCGAGTCGATCAGGCCGCGTTTTTGCGGCATCCACTTCTTCAACCCGCCGCGCTACATGGCGCTGGTGGAGCTGATCGCCACGCCGACGACCGAGCCCGAGATCCTCGACCAGCTGGAGACCTTCGTGACGACGACGCTCGGCAAGTCGGTCATCCGCGCCAAGGACACGCCCAATTTCGTCGCCAATCGGGTCGGCATCGCCGGCATGCTGGCGACGATGAAGGAAGCCGAGACCTACGGCCTGACCTACGACGTGGTCGACGATCTCACCGGCAAGAAGCTCGGCCGAGCCAGTTCGGGCACTTTCCGCACCGCCGATGTGGTCGGTCTGGATACGATGGCGCACGTCATCAAGACCTTGCAGGACAACCTGCAAGACGACCCGTTCTACGTCAGCTATGCCACGCCGCCCGTCGTCGACAAGCTCATCGCCGCCGGGGCGTTGGGACAAAAGAGCGGTGCCGGTTTCTACAAGAAGGTCGGCAAGGAGATCCTGCGCTTCGATCCGACGACGTGCAAATACGTGCCCGGCGGCGGCAAGGCCGACGAGATCGTCGCCCGCATCCTGAAGAAGCCGCCGGCCGAGCGGCTGAAGCTTCTGCACGACTCGAAGAATCCGCAGGCGCAGTTTCTGTGGGCGATCCTGCGCGACAGCTTTCACTACGCCGCGGTTCATCTCGCCGATGTCGCCGAGAGCGCGCGCGATATCGACTTCGCCATGCGCTGGGGCTTCGGCACCAGCCAGGGCCCGTTTGAGCTCTGGCAGCAGGCCGGCTGGACGCAGGTCGCGAACTGGGTCAAGGAAGACATAGCCGCCGGCAAGGCGTTGAGCAAGGCGCCGCTGCCGCCCTGGGTGTTCGAGGGCCTGGGCAGCGCCGGCGGTGGCGTGCATCGGCCCGAAGGCTCGTGGAGCGCGGCGCACGCGCGCTTCGATGCGCCGAGCACCTTGCCGGTCTATCAGCGTCAGGCCTTTCGCGAGAGCGTGTCCGGCTCCGGCGCGGCCGAGCCGCTGAAGTCGGGCACGGAAGTCTTCAAGAACGAAGAGGTTCGCGTCTCGACAATCGATGGCGAGGTGCTGATCGCCAGCATCACGGCCAAGCTGCATCTCATCAGCCCGGCCGTGACCGAAGGATTGATGAGGGCCGTCGAGCTCGCCGAGACCGGCTACCAGGGCCTCGTGATCTGGTCGCCCGACGACGTGTTCTCGGCCGGAGCCAATCTCGAAGCGCTGATGCCGATCTTCATGAAGAGCGGCGGCAAGGGCATCGCGCCGGAAGAGAAGAAATTGCAGGACGCGATGCTGCGCATCCGCTACGCCAATGTGCCGGTCGTCGCCGCGGTGCGCGGCATGGCGCTCGGCGGCGGCTGCGAACTGGCGATCCATTGCGCGCGCCGCGTCGCGGCGATGGAAAGCTACATGGGCTTCGTCGAGGTCGGCGTCGG
>JBDTIO010000615.1:0-3819 GCA_039936375.1 Caldimonas sp.
ATCGACATGCACGGCCTGACCGGCGGCAAGCACGTCACCGTGTACGGCCAGACCGAGGTCACGCGCGACCTGATGCATGCGCGCGAAGCGGCCGGCCTCGCGACCGTCTACGAAGCCGACCACGTGACACCGCACGGTTTCGACGGCGCGCGGCCGAGCGTGACCTATACGAAAGACGGCACGACCCACACGGTCGAATGCGACTACATCGCCGGCGGCGACGGCTACCACGGCATCAGCCGGGCGAGCGTGCCGGCGGAAGCCGTGCGCACGTACGAACGCGAGTACCCGTTCGGCTGGCTCGGCGTGCTCTCGGAGACGCATCCGGTTTCGCATGAGCTGATCTATTCGAACCATGAGCGCGGCTTCGCGCTGTGCAGCATGCGGTCGATGGCGCGCAGCCGCTACTACGTGCAATGCGCGCTCGACGACAAGGTCGAGCAGTGGAGCGACGATGCGTTCTGGGACGAGTTGCGGCGCCGCCTCGACCCGGCGGCGGCCGAAGCGCTCGTCACCGGCCCGTCGATCGAGAAGAGCATCGCGCCGCTGCGCAGCTTCGTCGCCGAGCCGATGCGCTTCGGCCGGCTCTTTCTCGCCGGCGACGCCGCCCACATCGTGCCGCCGACGGGTGCCAAGGGCCTGAATCTGGCCGCCGGCGACGTCGGCCTGCTGTCGCGCGCGCTCGCCGAGCACTACGTCGACAAGAGCGATGCCGGCATCGATGACTACTCGGCGCGCTGCCTGCGCCGCGTCTGGCGCGCCGAGCGCTTCTCCTGGTGGTTCACCTCGCTGATGCACAAGTTCCCGGAGACGGGCGCCTTCGGCCAGCGGATCCAGCGGGCCGAGCTCGACTATCTCGTCAACTCGGCGGCGGCAGCCACGGCACTGGCGGAGAATTACGTCGGCCTGCCGCTCTAGCTGCAAACGTGCAAACGCACAAGATGCACCATGATTCTCGAATATCGAGCTCTTTCCCCACTGTTCGCCGGCGCCGGCTTCTGCCTTCGGCATGCTGCCCGAGATCGGCTATGTGCCGTCGGACGTGGTCGAGGTGATGCGAATGCAGCCGCAGGGCTGGGCCTACATCCGTTCCTGATCAGGCTTTCGCCACGGCGAGCCAGCGGTCGAGCCGATCGCGATCGGCGAGCAGCTCGGCGCTCGGCGCGGCATGGACGATGGCGCCACGGTCGAGCACGATCGCGTCCGCAGTGATCGGCAGGATCAGGCGCGGGTTCTGCTCGACGATGATCGCCGAGACGCCTTCGTCGCACACCACCCGCGCGATCGACGCGAGCAGCTCCCTGACGATGATCGGTGCCAGGCCTTCGAGCGGCTCGTCGAGCAGCAGCAGCCTCGGGTTCAGCACCAGGGCCCGCGCCACCGCGAGCATCTGCTGCTCGCCGCCCGAGAGCTGGTTGCCCATGTTGGCCTTGCGTTCTTCGAGCCGCGGAAACATCGCGTAGACGCGCTCGGCCGTCCACGGCCCCGGCCGCGCCACCGCCGTGAGGTTCTCGTCCACGGTGAGCGAGCGAAAGATGTTGCGCTCCTGCGGCACCCAGCCGATGCCGGCGGCGGCGCGTGCGTGCGGCGGCAACGCCGTCACGTCGCGGCCGCCGAGAAAGATGCGGCCGCCGTGCCGGCGCGTCACGCCGACCAGGGTGTTGAGCAGTGTCGTCTTGCCGGTGCCGTTGCGGCCGAGCAGGGCCAGCGACCGGCCTTGCTCGAGAGCGAAGTCGACGCCCTGCACGACCACGGCTTCGCCGTAGCCCGAACACAGTCCTTCGACGCGCAGCAGCTCAGCCATGCGCCGCCTCCGCTTCGTCTTCGCCGAGATAGACCGCCTTGACGCGAGGATCTTTGGAGATCGCGGCGACGTCGCCCTCGGCAAAAACGGCGCCATTGACCAGCACCGTCACGGTTCGCGCGAAATTGAAGACGAGGTCCATGTCGTGCTCGATGAGGAGGATCGAGACATCGGCCGGCAGCGCGTTGATGGTCTCGAAGATCTCTTGGCGATCGCCTTCGGGCACGCCGGCGACCGGCTCGTCGAGCAGCAGCACGCGCGGCTTGCAGGCCAGCGCCGTGGCGATCTCGAGCAGCCGGCGCTTGCCGTAGGCGAGCGAGGCGACCGGCTGGTCCAACACGTCGGCGAGACGAAAGCGCTCAAGCAGGCTCTCGCATTCGGCGGCGACGGCGGCGTCGCGGCCGATCGGCTTCCACCAGCCGGCGCTCTTGCCCTGCTGCACCGACACCGCGAGGGCCAGCGAAGACAAGGGCGTGAGCCCGGCGAAGAGCTGGTTGATCTGGAACGTGCGAACGATGCCGCGGCGCACTCGCGCATGCACCGAAAGCGTCGTGATGTCGTTGCCATCGAGGGCGATCGCCCCCGAGGTCGGCTCGAGCACGCCGGTGAGCAGGTTGATGAGTGTCGTCTTGCCGGCACCGTTCGGTCCGATCAGGGCATGCCGCGCACCGAGCTTGATCCTCAGCGAGACATCGCTCGTCGCCGACAAGCCGCCGAAACGCTTGACGAGCGAGCGCGTCTCGAGCACGACCGTCATCGCCGCATCCGCCCGAACCACGTCCATGGCCGCACGAAGCGCTCGCGGCCCGTCATCACCAGCACGACGAGGAACAGGCCGAGCCAGAAGTTCCAGTACTGCGGCGTCCAGGCTGAAACCAGGTCGTGCAGCAACTGGAAAACCACCGCGCCGAAGATGCCGCCGTAGAGGTAGCCGGTGCCGCCGATCACGAGCACCAGCAGCACGTCGGCGCTGCGATGGAAATCGAACACGTCGAGCGAAGCGAAGCCGCTGGTCTGCGACAGCAGCGCGCCGGCGGCGCCGGCGATGGCCGCGGCGATCGTGTAGACGGCGACCAGACGCAAGCGCACCGACAGGCCGATGCTCGATGCGCGCAAGCGGTTGTCGCGCAGCGCCTGCAGCGAGATGCCGAACGGCGAATGGACGATACGCCGGGCAATGAGCAGGCAGATTGCCAGCACGACGAGCGAATACGCATAGGCCGTGCGGCCCGAGAGATCGAAGTCGAAGCGACCAAGCAGCGGACCCATCACCACACCTTGCAATCCGTCGGCACCGCCCGTCAGCTCGTCGAGCTTGTTGGCGAGCTCGTAGAGGATGGAGGCGACGCCGAGCGTCACCATCAGCCGGGTCAGGTCCGTGCCGCGCAGGATGAGCACGCTCGTCGCCAGGCCGAGCAAGGCGCTGGCGACGATGCCGACGGCCAGGCCGACCAGCGGATCGGGCATCACATCCTTGGCGAACAGCGCCGCCGCGTAGGCACCGAATCCGAAGAACGCGGCGTGGCCGAGCGAGACGATGCCGGCGTAGCCGAGGATGAGGTCGAGCGACACGGCGAAGAGCGCGACGATGGCGATCTCGTTGAGCAGCAGCGACTGAGTCGGCAGCAGCAGCCACGACAACGGCAGCGCCACGAGCACCGCGAGCTCCCACCAGCGCCAGCGGGCGTAGCGATGCAGGGATCGTGCGGCCGGTGACAGCGCTTCTTCTGCCACGTCAATGCCTGCAGCGCGTGTCGGATTCGGGCCGGGCAAAGGCACGTCCGGGCAGGCCGCAGCGCTTCTCTGGAGCGGTCGGCGCGTAGCGCCGACTCCCCTGCGATGCTCGGCCTGAGGTCGCGTCGCATCTGTTTAAACGCAGGGAGCGAAGCGAACGTAGCGAGTTATGCGGCAGGCCGCAAGACCGAGCATCGCAGGGGAGTCGGCGCTACGCGCCGACCGCGCCGGCGAAGCGCTGCGGCCTGCCCGGACGCGACTTTGCTCCGCCCGATCCTGCC
>JBDTIO010000616.1:0-3084 GCA_039936375.1 Caldimonas sp.
CGGCATGAAGCGTTGGGTCGGCCTCGGCGTCATCGCCGACAACCTCATCAACATCGCCCACGCCATGGCCGCATCGGCCGCGCGCCCGGCTTGATCGCGGCGCCGCTATTTTTGCGCCGGAAAGTAGCTAGCGCGATCCGTCCTTCGCGCCGAAGATCTTCTTTAGCGCGCAGGCGGCACGACCTCGAGCTCGTCGCTGCGACACGTCGCGCGACCGCATTCACGACCGCAACGGCGCGCGTGCCATCATCGCGCCCACATTGGACTCGCGACACGATTCGCCCGGCGGCCGCCACCCGGCCGCACCCTGGCTCGGACGGGCCCTGTTGCTCGTTGTCGGCGTGTTCCTCCTGCACGACGCGAGGACGCTGTGCGTGCCGGTCGCGATCGCAATCGTCTTTACCTTCGCGCTCGCCGCGCCGGTGCGCGCCCTGCGACGCGCCGGCATCCACGAATACCTTGGCGCTGGCCTCGTCATCGTTGCGGTGCTCGGCGTCATCGCCCTGCTGGTGATGATGATCGCGGCGCCTGCGGCAGCGTGGTGGTCGCGCGCGCCGCTGATCGTGCACGAGCTGGTTGAGGCGCTGCAACGCTGGCAGGACACGCTCTTCCCCTACTCGGCACCGGTGTTGCTCGCGCCGGTACCGGCCCTGGCCGCGCCGGCCGCAACGCTCGGCGAACATCTGGCGAGCGAAGGCTGGACGTTCACCCGAGTGGCCATCGGCGAGACGATCTCGTTCGCGCTCTCGGCCTCGGCGACGGTCATCCTGCTCTACTTCCTGCTCGCCTCCGAGCAGTGGCTGGTGGCGCGCACCGCGGCCGCCATCCGCCGACCGCGCATGCGCGCGCTCGTTCTTTCCGGCTTTCGCCAGGCGCAGCGCGACATCGGCCTTTTCATCAGCACGATGAGCATCGTCAATCTCGCTCTGGGCGTGGCCACCGGCCTGGCGCTCTGGGCGATCGGCCTGCCCAATCCCGTGCTCTGGGGCACGACGACGGCGGTGCTCGCCTTCATTCCCTATCTCGGGCCGCTGCTCATCGCGGTGTTGCTGCTGCTCGCCGGCAGCGTCACCTTCGGCACCGGCTTCGCGATGCTCGGGCCTCCCGCGGCGTTCCTCGTGTTGCACGGCATCGAAGCGAACTTCCTGAGCCCGATGATCATGGGCCACCGCTTGCGCCTCAGCCCCGTGTTCGTCTTTCTGTCGGTCATGGTCTGGGGCTGGCTCTGGGGCCTGGCCGGCGCCTTCATCGCCGTGCCCCTCCTGCTCGCGCTGCGCGCCGTCTGCAAGCGGGTGCGTCCCTTGCGGCTCGTCTGCGTCTATCTGGAAGGGCGCTGAAGGCAGATGTAAGACGACGCCCACATGCACTCGTCATGGCTGGGTCATCGTTTAGTCAGCGGGGCTCGGGAACAATCGCCCTTATGAACGCCTCGAAACGCTTCCGCCCGTGGGCATGAAGATTGCCGATCTGCCGCAGTGAAGATGTCGGCTCGACCCCTGCGCATCGCCTACGTGACCGAAACGTGGCCACCGGAGCTCAACGGCGTGTCGCTGACCGTCGAACGCACAGTGCGCTACCTGCGCGGCTGCGGTCATGCGGTCGAGCTGATCCGGCCGCGCCAACCCGGCGAGTCGGCACTCGACGCCGCCGACGAGTTACGCACTGCCGGTTGCGCGATCCCGATGTACCGAGAGATGCGCTTCGGGCTGGCCCGCGTCGGCACGCTGGTTCGCCGCTTCGAGCGGACGCGACCGGAGGTCGTGCATCTCGCCACGCCGGGCCCGCTCGCCTGGGCGGCCCTCGCGGCGGCTCGTTCGCTCGGCGTGGCCACGACGTCCGACTTTCGCACGAACTTTCATCAGTACAGCCGCTACTACGGGCTCGGCTTGCTGGCCGGCACGGCGCTCGGCCTGCTGCGGCGCTTCCACAACCTGACGCGTTGCACCTTCGTGCCCACACGTTCGGCCCGGCGCGAGCTCGCCGCTGCCGGCTTCGACAACCTCACCGTCGTCGGCCGTGGTGTCGACGCCGAGCGCTTCTCGCCGTCGCTGCGCAGCCGGGCCTTGCGCGAGAGCTGGGGCGCCAGCGATGACGCTCCGGTCTTTCTCGCCGTCGGCCGGGTCGCCGCCGAGAAGAACGTCGAGTTGGCGTTGCGCGCTGTCGCCGAAGTCCGGCGCAACCGGCCCGATGCCCGGTTGGTGATCGTCGGCGACGGGCCGGCGCGGGCGCGGCTCGAGGCGGCCCATCCGCAGGCGCGCTTCGTCGGCGTGCAGCGCGGCGCCGATCTCGCGGCGCACTACGCGTCGGCCGACGTCTTCCTCTTCCCCAGTCTGTCCGACACCTTCGGCAACGTCGTCATGGAAGCGCTGGCGTCGGGCCTGCCTGTCGTCGCCTTCGATTGCGCCGCCGCCGCCGAGCACGTCGACGACCGGCGAAGCGGCCGCCTGATCGTTCCCGGCGACGAAGTCGCCTACGTGGCCGCGGTGCGCGATCTCGCACTCGCCGCACCCGAGGCGCTGGCGCCGATGCGCCTCGCCGCCGTGGCGGCTGCTCGCCGCGCCACCTGGGACGACGTGCTCGGCCGCTTCGAAGCGCGCCTTCAGGACACTCTCGATGCTACCGAAACGAGCCCGACCCCCGTACCCGTCGTGGCCTGAACGCCGGCTCCTCTGGGTCGAGCGCGAGCGCGTCGTCGCGCTCTGGATGCACGGCGCGTCGACGCGCGCCTGGGTCGTGTCGGTACTCGCCGCCGTCAGCCGCGTCGGCGACGGCTGGCTCTGGTACGTGATCGTCGTCTGCCTGCCCTGGGCCGGCGGGCCGGTCGGCACCTCGGCATCGGTGCGCATGTTCTGCGTCGGCCTTGTCGACATCGTCATCTACAAGATCGTCAAGCGCTGGATCGCCAGGCCGCGACCGTTCCGCAACTGCCCGGGGATCCGCGAGTGCGCGCGCTCGCTCGACGAGTTCAGCTTCCCGAGCGGGCACACGTTGCATTCGGTGGCGTGCAGCATCATCCTCACCGCCTACTACCCGATGTTCGCGCTCTTCGTCTGGCCATTCACGGTGCTGATCGCCGTCTCGCGC
>JBDTIO010000617.1:0-12486 GCA_039936375.1 Caldimonas sp.
CTTGCCGCGCATAGCCGAAATACGGGATCACGGCCGTCACCCTACGCGCCGAGGCGCGCTTGAGCGCGTCGACCATGATGCAGAGCTCCATCAGGTTCTCGTTGGTCGGCGAGCAGGTCGGCTGGACCACGAAGATGTCGCGAGCGCGCACGTTCTGCTCGATCTCGACGTCGACCTCGCCGTCGGAAAAGCGCGCCACCTTGGCCTTGCCCAGGCCGATCGACAGGTGCGAGGCGATCTCTTGCGCCAGCGCAGGATTCGCATTGCCCGTGAAGAGAACGGTGTTGAACAGCACAGCGACTTTCTTGGACTCGAACTTTAGAACTCGAATGACCCGCGCTTCGGCTCAGCGCGGAAAGCTTGGCAGGGGAAGAAGGATTCGAACCTTCGCATGTCGGAATCAAAATCCGATGCCTTAACCAGCTTGGCGACTCCCCTACACCGGTTCGCAACTCGCGCTGCCAACCATCAACCGCATCGCGGCCAACGCCGCGATCTTTTTCAACCTTCCCGCCGGGCCCACCCCTCGAGCGGATGCCGCTCCAACGAACGACACATCCGGCTCGACCAGCCGGCAGGCCAATCGCCCGGCATCGCTACCGGCGGCGCCAAGCCATCGCCTGCTCGGCTGGCTCGCGCGAAAACCGCGCTCCCCGATCCCGTCATGCGGCTGTTGCCGAACGCGGCGTGGAGCCCGACCGCCGCGCGCACGACATCAGGGCAAAGCTCTTCGGCGGCAGCCTGAAGATCGTTGCGCCCGAAGCCTTCCGCAAGTTCTGGCCCGGATTCCTCCGGCCTCGCGGGCCCCTTTTGCGGGGCACGCGCAGCCTCGGGAAAGCCCGCAATTCTAGCAGCGTCGAGGGCTTCGGCCACCCTCGGGCTGTCGAAGACGGCCCGGGTGGACAAGCAGGCTGCGGGCTTGACGACGGCGAAGTGCGTCGGCGTGAACTTCACGGGCGTCAACAGCTCGCCGATCCCGCGCGCGAGGGCCGGTGTGCCGCCCAGGAAGAAGGGCACATCGGCGCCGACGGCCAGGCCGATCGGCAGAAGTCGCTCCAGCGACCAGTCGAGGCCCCAGAGACGGTTCAACGCGAGCAGGGTGGTGGCGGCGTCGGAGCTGCCGCCACCCAGCCCGGCGCCCGCGGGCACGACCTTGTTGATGGCGATGTCGGCGCCGAGCGTCGTCGCCGCGGCGCGCTGCAAGGCGTTCGCCGCGCGCAGGCAGAGATCGTCGGCCGGCAGCACGGCACCGAGGTCGCGGCGGGTCAGCCGGCCGTCGCTGCGCCGTTCGAAATGCAGGGTGTCGCACCAGTCGATCGGCACCAAGAGCGATTCGACGAGGTGATAGCCATCGGCGCGGCGACCGACGATGTGGAAAAACAGGTTCAGCTTGGCCGGCGCCGGCACGTCGAGCAGCGAGCGGATCGACATTTCAGTGGCCGCCCGGCGGCATCGTCAATCCGTTGGGGGATCGCGAACGACATGAGCGCGGCGACCTCATCTCACGAGCGATCGAGCTGGATGCGCACCGTGACGGTCGGCTGCAGCTGTCGGGTCGCCGACACCGCGCCTTGGGCGAAGCGCGCCAGATCGACCGACCAGCCCAGTTGCTCGAAGCCCGAGTCGCCGGCGACCACGGTGCTGGGTGCGGCCGGCCATGGCCGACCGCGAAGCCAGTCGAACCAGGCTTCCACCGGTACGCTCTCGCCGAGCACGTCGCGGGTCAGGCCATCGAGATCGGCAAATCGCCGCGTCCCTTGCGGCGTCATGAGCACGACCTCGCCGGGTGCCCAGCGCGCCTGTGCAAGCATGCTGCCTAGCGGTGTCGACAGGCCGAGGGCGCCGTTCTGCGGGTCGCCGCGAAGATCGAACGTCGACGAAAACGCGCGAGCCGGCTCGCTGCCGAGGGCGTCGACCTTGATGACGAGTCGACCCGAGAGAGACTCGCCGGCGGCCGCCGGACCGAGCGGCGCCACGCTCGCGCAACCGCTCGCCAGCCAGGTGACAGCCAGAGCGACGGCGAGCGCGGCGCGGCGCTTCATCGGCGGGCCAGACGCCGCGGCCAGGCGCCGCCGGAGGTCACAGATCGACGCGCAACCGCGCCAGCGTCTCGCGCAAGACATCGTTTGCCGAGTCGCGCGAGCGGCCTTCGCGCCAGACCTTGCGCGCCTCGTCGGTCTTGCCGTCGTACCACAGCACCTCGCCGAGGTGAGCGGCGATTTCCGGATCGGGCCGCGCCTGGTAGGCGACGCGAAGCAGGCGGATCGCCTCTTCGCGATGGCCGAGGCGGTATTCGACCCAGCCGAGACTGTCGGTGATGAAAGGCTCGCCGGGGCTCAGTTCGAGCGCCTTCTGGATCAGCGCGCGGGCTTCGGGCAAACGGATCTTTCGATCGGCGAGCGAATAGCCGAGCGCGTTGTAGGCATGCTGATGATTGGGCTTCAGCTCGATGACGCGGCGCAGCAGCCGTTCCATGTCGTCGAGACGGTCGAGCTTCTCGTCGATCATGGCCTGTTCGTAGAGCATGTCGGTGTCATCGGGAAAGGCCTGGTTGGCCTGGGCCAGCACCTTTTCCGCCTCGTTCCACTGCTTGGCTTCGCGCAGCAGTTCGGCCTCGGCCAGCAGCTTGGCCCGCGTGTCGGCTTTGGTGCGCTCGGGCACCCGGCGAATCAGATCGCGGGCCTCGGTCATCTTGCCCTGCTTGGCGAGCAACGAGGCGCGCCGCGACTGCACCTCGAGGGCACGTTGCGAACTGTCGATGCGGGCCAGCCAACTCTCCGCGCCGGGCAGATCGCCTTGCTGCTCGGCGGCTTGCGAAAGCAACAGCCACGCCTGCGTCAGCGCGCCCGTCGAGGTCGACGGCGTGTCGTCATCGTCGTCGGCCGGCGCGGTGTTCGGCGCCGGCGGCGCACCGAAGGTCACGGCGGCGCCGCCTTCGACGAGCCGAACGTAGGTTTCGAGGGCGGCAGTCGCTTCCTTGGGCCGATGCAGCTCGATATCGAGTGCGCCCAGGGTGAGCCAGGGCGGAGCGAGGGTGGGCTCGGTTTGCGTCAGGGTGACGGCCTGTTGCGCCGCGTCGGCAAGACGTTCCCCCGCGGCGAGGGTGCGAATGTAGAGCAGGCGAACCGCCGAGCTCGACGGTGGTGTCGCGATGCGGGTCGTGACGATGGCTTCGGCGGCGGGCGTTGCTGGAAGCATATCGAGCGCGAGCAGCGCCGGGCCGTCGGCGACCGGATCGGCGGCCGCCGCGCGCTGGGCATAGTCGAGCGCCTTGGCGGTGTCACCGGCGAGGAGCCAGCCGCGGCCACTGGCGACCAGGGCAGATGTTCTCGTTTCCGGATCCGCCACGTACGGCTTCATGGATCGATCGATGAGCGCAGCGACGGTATTGCGATCGGTGCTTCGGCCGAGAAAGCGCGGCAGCGCGTCGATCATTGCCGGCAAGGACGGGCGCGGTGCCTGCTTGAGCAGGGCGCCGAGCGGCTCTTCGGCTTCGCCGACGCGATTGAGCCCGACCAGCAGTTGCACCTGGTAGCGCAAGGCCTCCTGCGATGCCGGAAGGGCCTTGCGCCATGCCTGTACGGCGGCAAGAGCCTGATCGCCGGCGCGGGCCTGCAGGGCGATGTCGGTGACGCGACGAAAAAGAGCCTCGTCGTTCGCCCGCCGAGCGGCGTCGAGCAGCAACTGGTAGGCGGTGGCCGTGTCGCCGTTGCGAAGCTCGATCTCGCCGAGCAGCAATTGATAGAACAGCGGCGCGTCGAGGTTGGAACTGGTGACTTCGGGCTGGGTTGCAGCCGGTGCGGCGGCAAACGCAGCGTTCGTTGCAAAGGCAAACACCGCCAGCACGATTGCCGAGACGCGGCCGGAAGAAAAACGAAAAGGGAACGCCGGCATCGTGAACTCCTCAGGCGAAAAACGATTCTAGTGTGGCGCTTGGGCGCCGACAGGCACGAACGCCGCGCGGAAGAGCTCGGCGTTCGATTCGATCGCGGCAGGTCGTGATAATTCCCCAACCCGCGCGCATCGGTGCGCGGCACTGTCTCGTTTCAGCCTTTCGCCAAGGCCTCCGCCATGCCCGAGCTTCCCGAAGTCGAAGTCACGCGGCTCAGCTTCGCCGATCGCATCCACGGTGCCCGTGTCGTCGGCGTGCGGCTGGGCAAGCCGCTGCGCTGGCCACTCGGTCGGACGCCGGCGAGGCTGGTCGCGCAGACAGTCGGCGCGGTCATTCGCCGAGGCAAATATCTCTGGCTGCCACTCGACGGTGGCGGCCTGCTGATGCATCTGGGTATGTCCGGCTCGCTCGCCTTCGGCGAGGCGGCCGCGCCGGGGCCGCATGATCACTTCGATCTCGTCACCGATCGCGGCACGTTGCGGCTCACCGATCCGCGTCGCTTCGGCGCCGTCGTCTGGTCGCCGTCGCTCGAAGCCGGCACTGCCGCCAAGTTGCTGGCGCGGCTCGGCGTCGAGCCGTTCGATGCCGCCTTCGACGGTGAGCATCTTTACGCGGCTTTGCATCGGCGCAAGGTGGCCGTGAAGCAAGCCTTGCTCGGTGGCGAGATCGTCGTCGGCGCGGGCAACATCTACGCGTGCGAGGCGCTCTTCGAGGCGCGCATCGATCCGCGCACCCGGAGCGATCGCATCAGCCGGCCCCGCGCCGGCTTACTCGCCCTGGCCATCAAGACGACACTGGCCCGCGCCGTCGAGGTGGGTGGCTCGACGCTGCGCGATTTTCGCGACGCGCACGGCGCGGCCGGCGCCTTCCAGTTGCAGGCCAAGGTGTACGGACGCGCCGGTCTGCCCTGCGTCCGAGGCGACGGCACGGTGCGACGCATCGTCCAGGGTGGACGCGCGACCTTCTTTTGCCCCGGCTGCCAGCGTCGCTGACGAGCCGCCGCAGAGGCCACCGACGCCGATGAATCGCCCGCGCGTGCGAAACGTCCCGCTGCGGGGTGTGAGCAAGTGTTTCGCGCGGGATCGTTTGACGCTTGCTGCGCTAGGATGCTTCGCGCTCTGTCGCGGCAGCGCCCATACACTTTGATGACACCCTCATTCGCCACCAGTCTCGACGCCCTCGGCGGCTGGCGCGCCGCCTTGGCCGAGCGGGTCGATGCGCTCGCGAAATTCCTCGCCGAGCATGACCTCGCGCAAGGGCCGGCGACCGAGCAGCTCAGTGCGTTGCGCGAGCGGCTCGGCAACGAGAAGCTGGTGGTCGCCTTCGTCGCCGAATTCTCGCGCGGCAAGTCGGAGCTCATCAACGCCATCTTCTTCGCCGACACCGGCCGCCGCATCCTGCCGGCGACGCCCGGGCGAACCACCATGTGCCCGGTGGAGTTCGGCTGGCGCGGCGACGAGCCGGCTTCGCTCATGCTTCTGCCGATCGAGACACGTCTCGAAGGCCTCGCCCTCGGCGAGCTTCGCGCACAGCCGCGCGCCTGGCGCCGGCTCGATCTCGACGTTCACGACGCCGATCAGCTGGCCCACTCGCTGCTCGAGGTGACGCGAACCGAATGGGTCAGCGAGGAGCAGGCCCGGGCACTTGGCTTCTGGGACGACGAGCATCCCGACGACAACCCGCCACGCGACGAAAAAGGCCTTGTCGAAGTACCCGCCTGGCGGCATGCGCTCATCAACTATCCGCACCCGCTGCTGCGCCAGGGGCTCGTCGTTCTCGACACGCCGGGCCTGAACGCGATCGGAGCCGAGCCCGAGCTGACGCTGAGCCTGTTGCCTTCGGCGCACGCGACCGTCTTCATCCTCGGCGCCGACACCGGCGTCACGAAGTCCGATCTCGCGATCTGGCGCGACCACCTCGGCGCCCACGCGCCGACGCGCTTCGTCGTCCTCAACAAGATCGATGCGCTCCTCGATCCGCTCGCCACGATGGAGGAGGTCGAAGCGCAGATCCTCACCCAGCAGCGCGAGACGGCGCGCACGCTCGGCGTCGGCATGCAACGGGTCTTCCCGCTTTCCGCGCGGCAGGCGCTCGCCGCGCGCGTGGCCGGCGACGAGATGGCCCTGAATGAGAGCCGGCTGCCGATTCTCGAGGCCGCGCTCGGCGCGCAGCTGCTGCCGCAACGACGCCAGGTGCTCGAGCAAGTCGTCCAGGAAGGCGCCTCGCAGATCGAGAACCACGTCGCCCGCCATATCGGCGACTCGCGGCGCCAGCTCGCCGAACAGACACTCGAGCTGCGCGGCCTGCGTGGCAAGAACAACGTCAAGGTTCGGGTGATGCTGAAGCGCGTCGATGCCGAGACCGTGGAGTTCGAGGAATGCACGACCTTGCTGCAGGCGATGCGCGCCGTCCACGCGCGCATGCTGAAGGAGATGCTGGTCGACTTGTCGTCGGATCGGGTTCGCGACGAGGTTGCCGACATGCAGTCGTCGATGGGCACGTCGATCCTGAACCTGGGCGCCAAGAAGGCCTTCCTGGCGCTGTGCGAGCGGTTGCACGCTTCGCTGGCTTCGGTGCAGCGGCGTAACGGCGAGATCCGCGAAATGCTCGGCGCCTCGTTCGCGCGGTTGAACGCCGAGTTCGGCTTCAGCCTGGCGCTCGGCAAGCCGCTCGAGTTCGAGCGCTTCACGAGCGAGCTGCAGCTGATCGAGAGCAACTATGTTCAGTACCTCGGCCTGACGCTTGCGCTGCGCCTGGCCCAGCCGAAGTTCATGGAACAGTTCCGGCGCATGCTGATCTCGAAGTTGCGTGTCGTCTTCGAGAACGCGAGCAGCGAGCTCGAGCTCTGGAACAAGGCGGTTTCGGCGCAGGTCGACTCGCAGCTGCGTGAACGGCGCAAGGCCTTCAAGCACAGGCGCGAGACGCTCGAGAAGATCCAGACCGCGGCCGGCGAGCTCGAGTCGCGCATCACCGAGATCGAGACGCAGGACCAGCGCCTGCTGCAATTCCAGACGCGAGCGAGCGAGCTGGCCGAGGCCTTGCGCGAGCATGCATTCGCCACGCCGCTGGCCACCGATGCGCCGCCGGCACTCGACATTCCGCTGTTCGACGACGCCGTTCCGGTGCCTGAAGAGCACGCCGAAGCCGAGTTGCAACGGCAGGCGTGACGCCGACGCCGGTCGACCTGTGTCGGTGACCGACCGGCGCGCGCCGCCGCTGGCGTTCGCCGAACGCATCGTCGCCTGGCAGAGAACGCATGGTCGCCATGGGCTGCCCTGGCAGCAGCAGCGCGAGCCGTATCGTGTCTGGCTCTCGGAAGTGATGCTGCAGCAGACGCAGGTCGCTACGGTACTCGCCTATTTCGATCGCTTCGTGGCCCGCTTTCCCGACGTGCGCGCGCTCGCCGCCGCGACCCAGGACGACGTGCTCGCGCTCTGGAGCGGCCTCGGCTACTACGGCCGCGCCCGCCATCTGCATCGCTGTGCGCAAGTGGTGGTGGCCGAGCACGGCGGCGAGTTTCCGCGCAGCAGCGAAGCGCTCGCCGAGCTGCCCGGCATCGGCCGCTCGACCGCGGCGGCGATCGCCGCGTTCTGCTTCGGCGAACGGGTCGCCATCCTCGACGGCAACGTCAAGCGCGTGCTGGCGCGCGTTCTTGCGTTCGAAGCCGACCTGGCCGTGACAGCTGCCGAGCGCGAGCTCTGGAGCGCGGCGACCGCGCTGCTTCCGAAGGCGGGCATCGAGGCCTACACGCAAGGCCTCATGGATCTCGGTGCGACGATTTGTCTGGCGCGCTCACCGCGCTGCCTGCTCTGTCCGGTGAACGAGCTTTGCGCCGCCGCGAAAACCGGCACGCAGGAGCGCTATCCCGTGAAGAGCCGGCGGCTCGTTCGCGGCCGGCGCGAAAACATCTGGCTCGATCTGCGCTGGCGTGGCCAGGTGTGGCTCGTGCGCCGCCCCGCGACCGGCGTGTGGGCTGGCTTGTGGAGCTGGCCCGAGCTCGACTCCACGGCGGCGTTCGAGGTTGCCACGCTCGGGTGGCCGGGCGGCGGCGAAGCATTACCGGCGTTCACCCACGTGCTGACCCACTTCGACTGGCGGCTCCAGCCGGTGCGTTGGACGTTCCCGGCGCGAACCGCGGCGTCGACGCTGTTGCCGCTGCTCGCCGCCTGGCCGACCGGCCGCTGGTTCGACGGCGAAGCCGCGCTCGCGCTGGGTCTGCCGGCACCGCTCAGGAAGCGCCTGACGATCGAATAGCGGCGGCGGTCTTCAATGCATGTCGTGCCCGGCACGCATCATGGAGTCGACGATCTCGAGCCGCTCCAGCGGATCGGCAAGCGCCATCAGCTGCTGCCTGGCTTCGACGTCGAGCGGCAGGATCTCGCACCAACGGTTCGCCACCCAGCCGGCGCTGTCGAAGCGATTCGGTTGGAGGAACGGCGCCGCACCCTGCGCGCCGAGCGTGACGATCGCGTCGGCCAGGCTCTTGACGATGCGGACGTGCGCCGCGGCGGGCTCGATCGCCGGGTCGTCGCCGAGCGCGCTTGCATCGCCCAGCCACAAGCCATCGACCTGACGCCGCGTGGCGCCGAGCGCAAAGCGTTGCGTGCCGCGGCAGCGGACGATGAGAATGCCGGCCTGCGCCGCGTCGACGCCGATCAGCTCCGCCAGCGTGCCGACGCCGTGCAGCGAAACGGTCTCGGCAGAGCCACCGGCTTCCCGTCCGCTCTTCAGACAGACGACGCCGAAGGGCCGCGACTCGCGCATGCAGCGCGAGATCAGGTCGAGGTAGCGGGCTTCGAAGATCTTCAGCTCGAGCAGGCCGTCGGGGAACAGCACGGTGTGCAGGGGGAAGAGCGGCAGCTCCGGATCCGGAAGGACCGGTGCCGCCATCAGGAAACCTCGAGCTCGCGATGACGGATGAAGGTGGCCGCATTGCTCCGAAACGCCGTGGCCAGGCGCTCGACGAACCAGACCGATCGATGCTGGCCCCCCGTGCAGCCGATCGCCACCGTCAGGTAGGCGCGCTGGTCGGCCTCGAAGGCCGGCAGCCAGCGGCGCAGAAAGGTGTCGATCTGATCGAGCATCTCGACCACGTCGGGTTGCGCCTGCAGGTAGGCGGCGACGGCTGCGTCGCGACCGGTGAGCGGCCGCAGCTCGCGAACGTAGTGCGGGTTGGGGAGGGCGCGAACGTCGAAGACGTAGTCGGCATCGAGCGGCACGCCGTGCCGGTACGCGAAACTTTCGAAGACGAGCGTCAGGCGGCTGTCGGCCGCGCGCACCAGCTCGCGCATCCAGGCCCGCAACTGGGTCGGCCGCAGATTGCTCGTGTCGACGATGGTCGAGACTTCGCGCAGGTCGGCCAGCAGCTCCCGCTCTAGATCGATGGCTTCGACGAGCGCGCCGCGATCGGCGAGCGGATGGGCGCGCCGCGTCTCCGAGAAGCGGCGAACCAATGCGTCGGTGCTGGCGTCGAGAAAAATCGCCTGGATCGAGACACCTTCACCACGCAGCTGCGCGAGCAGCGGCAGCAGGTGCGGCAGCGAGCCCGCGCTGCGCACGTCGACGGCGATGGCGATGCGACGGTCGCGCCGCTGCTGCTCGAGGCGCAGAAAGTCGCGCAGCAACTCCGGCGGCAAGTTGTCGACGCAGAAGAAGCCTGCGTCTTCGAGGGCGTGCAGGGCGACCGACTTTCCCGATCCGGAAATGCCGGTGACGAGCACGACCTCGCGATTCAGGGCTGCTTCCGCCCCAACCCCTCCCTTGCTCCGCAAGGGAGTTTCCGGTGCTGCTCCCTCCCCGACCCCTCCCTCCGGGAGGGAGTGGCCGACCCCTTCGGGGTCGCTCATGGGGCCTCCTTGCGGACGCCGACGGTTCCCGGCTTGGCGCTGGACGCCAGCATCTCCTGGGCATGCGCAAGGCTCGTCGACGAGAGCTTTTCGCCGCCGAGCATGCGTGCGATCTCGGCCACGCGCGATTCGCCCGCTACCGCATCGACCGCGCTTCGCGTCGTGCCCTTTTCAGTCTGCTTGGAGACGACGAAGTGCCGATCGGCACAAGCGGCGACTTGCGGCAGGTGCGTCACGGCAAGCACCTGGCGGTCGCGCCCGAGCTGCTTCATGAGCCGGCCGACCGTCTCGGCCACGGCGCCGCCGATGCCGGCGTCGACCTCGTCGAAGATGAGCGTGCCCGGCGCATCGCTGCCCGTCTGGAGCTCGCTGGTCACGACCGCGACCGACAAGGCGATGCGCGAAAGCTCGCCGCCGGATGCGACCTTGCCGAGCGGCCGTGGCGTCGTGCCGACGTGGCCGGCGACGAGGAGCTCGGCCGATTCGAGGCCGAACGACTGTGGCGAGTCGGTGGTCTCGAGCGCGACTTCGAAACGACCGCCGCCCATGCCGAGCTGCTGCATGGTTCGCGTCACGGCGTTGGAAAGTCTCGGTGCCGCGGTCTTTCGCGCGGCCGAGACACGCTTGGCTTCGGTGTCGTAGGCCGCGCGCGCCGCGACGGCGGCGCTGCGCAAGGCGTCGAGATCGGCCGCGGCGTCGAGAGCCCGCAGCGCCGTTTTCCACTCCGTCAGCAGCGCCGGCAGCTCGGCCGACGGCCGGCGATAGCGGCGTGCGAGGCCGACCCAGGCCGACAGGCGTTCGTCGAGCGCCCGCAGACGCTCCGGATCGAGCTCGGTGCGATCCAGATAGCTCGCCAGCGTGTGGGCGGCGTCGCGCAACTGCGTTTCGGCGCCGCGCAGCGATTCGATGGTCGCTTCGAGGCGGGCATCGAATTGCGCAACGCCCTGCAGTGCGTCGATGGCGCGGCTGGCCAGCCCTTCGGCGTTGCCGCCGCCGTCGGCCTCGCTGCCCGAGATCGCCTCCAGCGCGCCGTTCGCAGCGTCGATCAGCGACTGGCCGTTGGCCAAGCGCGTGTGCTCGGCGTCGAGCGCGGCCCACTCGTCGACACCCGGAGCGAGCTTGTCGACCTCGCCGATCTGCCAGACAAGCCGTTCACGCTCTTGCTCGAGATCGCCTTGCTTGTCATTCCCGGCCGCGAGCGCCTGCACCGTTTCGCGCCAGGCGGCCCACTGCATACCGAGCGGCTTTGCATCGACGCGCGCATAGGCGTCGAGCACGGCCCGCACTGCAGGCGCCCGCGTGAGACTTTGCCAGGCATGCTGGCCATGGATATCGACCAACAACTCGCCGGCCTCGCGGAGCTGCGCGGCCGTCGCCGCGTTGCCGTTGATCCAGGCCCGGCTCTTGCCTTGCGCGTCGATCGTGCGGCGAAGGAGCAGGTGATCGGCGTCTTCATTGGCGGCTTCGAACCCGCCATCGACCAGCCAGGGCGCGAGCGACGGTGGAGCGTCGAATTCGGCGCTGATGTCGGCGCGCGCCGCGCCTTCGCGAACCACGCCGGCGTCGCCTCGGCCGCCGAGCGCGAGCTGCAAGGCATCGACGAGGATCGACTTGCCGGCGCCGGTCTCGCCCGTCAGCACTGTGAGGCCGGAACCGAGCTCGATCTCGAGCGCGTCGACGATCACGAAGTCGCGGATCGCGAGGCGGCGCAGCATGTCGACCTACGTCTCGGCCGGCTGCGCGGCCGCCTCGAGGCCGGCCCGACTTTTTCGAGGGGCCGCGAACATCGCGAGCGTACGAGCTCTCATGCTTACCCCGATGCCCAGTGCAGCTTGCCGCGCAGCGTCGCAAAATAGCTCCAGCCGCGCGGATGCAGGAAGCGGACGCGATGCGCCGACCGACGCACGCTGATGCGGTCGCCATGGGCCAGGCTGGCCAGCGACTGCATGTCGAAATTCACGCTTGCGTCGCGGCCGGCAACGATCTCGACTTGCACTTTGCCCGTGTCGGGTACGACGATCGGCCGGTTCGACAGCGCGTGCGGCGCGATCGGCACGACGACCCAGCCGGCGATGCCCGGATGCAGGATCGGCCCGCCGGCCGACAGCGCATACGCCGTCGAGCCCGTCGGCGATCCGACGATCAGCCCGTCGGCGCGCAGGTTGGCAACGAATTCGCCGTCGATCTCGATCCGCAGCTCGACCATGCCGGCGGTCCCGCCGCGGCTGACGATGACGTCGTTCAAGGCGAAGCTCTCGAAGATCGTCCGGCTGTCGCGCACCACGCCGCCCTCGAGCATGGATCGTTGCTCTTCGTCGTATTCACCCTCGAGCATCGGCGCCAGCGATTCGGCGAAGGTACCGAAGGCGACGTCGGTGATGAAGCCGAGCCGGCCCTGGTTGATGCCGACAAGCGGTATGCCGTGGCGGGCCAGCTGGCGGGCGATGCCGAGCATGGTGCCGTCGCCGCCGAGAACCACGGCGATGTCGCATTCGGCGCCGAGCGCTTCGGCATCGAGGCCGGGCCAGGCGGTGATGCCGGTGTGACGCGCCGTTTCTTTTTCGAGAGAGACACGCAAGCCGCGGCTCTCGAGAAAGCGCGCGATCGACTCGAGCTCTTCGCGAATGCCGCCGGACTGGAATTTGCCGACGAGCGCAGCGTGCCGGAAGCGGGTCGACATTCGCGGGATTACACCACAGCGACCCTTTTTCCCGCGGGCGAAAATGGCTTGCTGCACACTCTCCCCAC
>JBDTIO010000618.1:0-13768 GCA_039936375.1 Caldimonas sp.
CTTCCTGCTCGACTGCGGCCGTCGCATGCGTGCCGACGAAGGCCAGGGCACGCGTCACGCCAGCCACTTCGACGCCGCGCTCGACGCGCTCATGCTGCTCGCCTACGTCGCCCTGAAGGAAGGCGACGAGGTCGGCGCCATGACCTTCGGCGGCGGCGCGGCGCAGACGCGAAGGGTCGCGGCGCAAAAGGGCGTTCGCTCGCTCAACCCCTTGATCGCCACGCTGCACGACGTCGAGCCGCAGCCCACTCAGCCCGACTATCGTCTCGCCGCCACCGACTTGATGAAGGCGCAAGCCAAGCGCTCGCTCGTCGTCATGCTCACCAATTTCCGCGAAGAGGACTCCGACGAGATCGGCGCCGCGCTGCGCCTGATGCGCACGCGCCACCTCGTGCTCGTCGCCAGCCTGCGCGAGCGCGCCCTGCGCGAGATCGCCGAGCAGCCGCTCGTCGTCGAGAAAGACGCGATCGAGGTGGCCGGCGCCCACCTGTTCGCCCAGTCACGCGACGCGGCGTTTCGACGGCTCGCGGGGCGCGATGCCCTGCTGCTCGACGTCGAGCCGCAACGCCTGGCGATCGACCTCGTCAATCGCTATCGAGCGGTGAAGCGAGCCGGGCTGCTCTAGGGTCAGAAGAAGACGATCGTCTGCGCGTCGATGCTGGTGCGGTTGTTGTTGAGCGTGCCGGTCACGTCGATCGTGCGACCGACCGCGAGATCGGCGATCGTGCCGCCGGAGAACTGCGCCTGCGCCGCGTAGTTGACCGTGATGCCGCGAACTTTCAGCGTACCCAGCGCGACGTTCAATGCCGTGATCGCCCCGTGCACCTCGAAGGTCGAGTTGGCCACGGTGTCGTCACCGGGAACGCTCACCGTGGCCGCCTTCAGGACGCCGCCGCTGCTCGAGCCGATCACCACGACCCGCGCGCCCAGCACGACGCCGGCCATGCCGTCGGGAAAGACGGCCAGCGAACGCCTTCACCATCAACGCCGCCGGCGGCGCGACGCCGGTGACGGTCGACTTCAGCACCACGACGGGTTCGGCAACGCTGGTCTACCAGGTCGACCGGAGCAACGGCGTCGTGACGGTCAGCCCGCAGGACATCACGACAGCGGCAGGCCTTGCCGCGTTCACGAGCGGCTTGCAGGTGGGGGCTGATGGAAGCCTCAAGGCTTACGCCATCAACTACTTCATCGGAGCGCAGGCGCAGTAGGGTCGTGCGCCGCCGATTGGCGCAGTGAAGGACGCCCGGCCCGGCCACGCGGCCGGGCCTGGCCGAGGCCGCGCCGTCGGCCGTTGCCACGATCGACGCCGACGCCGCTAGCGAAAGACTTCGCCGCGGCGCCGCGCGGTCCTCGCGTCTCTCGCCTGACGCACGTCGAGTCAATCGTTGTCGCTGCTCTGCGAGCACCCTCCACGCCCGGTAGCTGGGCGTCCAAGCAACAACTTGCTCCGAGACTGGCTAATCCTCTAGCTACCTGCCGAGCGTGATGATAACGTTTACATCACAAGAGGAAAAACTGGGGAGGCTGGTGGCGAAGTCGTATTCGTTTCCGCCCACGTTCCTGTGGGGCACCGCGACCGCGGCCTATCAGATCGAGGGTTCGCCGCTCGCCGATGGAGCTGGGCCGAGCATCTGGCACCGCTTCGTGCGCACGCCGGGCCGCGTGCTCAACGGCGATACCGGCGACGTCGCCTGCGATCACTACCGGCGCATGGAGGACGACGTCCTCATGATGAAGCGGCTGGGCCTCAACGCCTACCGCTTCAGCATCGCCTGGGCGCGCATCTTCCCGACCGGCCGCGGCGCGGTGAACGAAGGCGGAATGGCCTTCTACGAGCGGCTCGTCGATACGCTGCTGGCTCACGGCATCGAGCCCTTGGCCACGCTGTATCACTGGGATCTTCCGCTCGCTCTCGACGATCGGGGCGGCTGGCTCAACCCCGACGTGGCCGACTGGTTCGCCGACTACGCGAGCGCGATGTATCGACGCCTCGACGGGCGAGTCAGGAAGTGGACGACGCTCAATGAACCCTGGGTCGTCAGCGACGGCGGCTACCTGCACGGCGCCCTGGCTCCCGGACACAAGAATCTGCACGAGGCGCCGATCGCATCGCACAACCTGCTGCGCGCGCACGGTCAGGCGGTCCGGGCCTATCGCGCCGAAGGCCGGCACGAGGTCGGGCTGGTCGTCAACCTGGCGCCCAAACATGCCGCCAGCGACAAGGCTGAAGACATCGCCGCCGCGCGTCGCGCCGACGCCTATATGAACCGGCAATACCTCGATCCGGTCTTCCTGGGCTCCTATCCCGAAGAGATGAAGGAGATCTTCGGCGAGGCGTGGCCCGAGTGGCCCGCCGAGGACTTCGAGCTGATCGGCGAGAAGATCGATTTCGTCGGCGTCAACTACTACACGCGCGACGTGATCCGCCACGAGGAACACAAGTGGCCGGTCAAGACGGCCGTCGTGGCGCAACCGCAATCGACGTACACGCAGACCGGCTGGGAGGTGTACCCCCAGGGCCTCCACGAGATCCTGAGCTGGGTCAGGCATCGCTATGGCGACATTCCGCTGTACGTGACCGAGAACGGGGCCGCGTTCTACGACCCTCCCTGCGCCATCGAGGGTCGGATCCCGGATCCATTGCGGGTCGGCTACTACCGCGGCCACCTGCGGGCCATTCACGACGCGATCGCCGAAGGCGTCGATCTGCGCGGCTATTGCGCCTGGTCGCTGATGGACAACCTCGAATGGTCGCTCGGCTACTCGATGCGGTTCGGGCTCGTGCACGTGAACTTCGAGACGCAGGAGCGAACGTTCAAGGACAGCGCTCTCTTCTACGCCAAGGTGATCGCCTCGAACGGCGCGGCGCTGGGCGCGGGCGACTGAGGGAAACCATGGCGACCACGATCAAGGATGTGGCACGCCTTGCAGGGGTCTCCGTGGCGACCGTGTCGCGCGCCCTTAATGGCCACACCAACGTGACCCTGCGCACCCGCGAGCACGTGATGGGCGTGGTCGAGCAACTCCGCTTCGTTCCGTCGAGCGCGGCGCGCAGCATGATCACGCGGCGCACCCACACCGTCGGCGCCCTGCTGCCCGACCTGCACGGCGAATACTTCTCGGAGCTGATCCGCGGCATCGACCTCGCCGCCCGTGCGCGCGGTCTGCTTCTGCTGGTTTCGAGCTCGCATGGCGACGCCGCCGAGGCGGCGGCAGCGCTGCGCGCCATGAAGGGCCGCGTCGACGGCTTGCTCGTCATGTCGCCGCACGCCAATGCCGATTTTCTCTGGGGCAACGTGGCGGACGATCTGCCGGCCGTGCTCATGAACACGCGCGCCGCCGGCGGCAGCCACTCCTCGTTCGCCGTCGACAACTATGGCGGCGCTCACGCGATGGTGCGCCACCTCGTGCAATGCGGTCATCGCCATATCGCGTTCATCGCCGGCCCGGAGAGCAACTTCGAGGCCCAGGAACGGCTGCGTGGCTATCGCGCCGCGATCGCCGAGTTGCTTGCCGATGAATGCGAGCTCGTGCTGCAAGGCGACTTCACGCAAGAGTCGGGCTTTCGGGCGGGCAGCCATGTCGTGGCCCTGACCGAGCGCCCGAGCGCCGTCTTCGCCGGCAACGACATGATGGCCATCGGCTGCCTGTCGGCGCTGAATGAAGCCGGGCTCGGCGTGCCGCACGACGTCGCCCTGGCCGGCTTCGACGACATCCCGATCAGTCGCTACGTGAATCCGCCGCTGACGACGGTGCGCGCGCGCATCGCCGAGCTCGGCGGCCTGGCGCTGGAGCGGCTGGCCTCGGCCATCGAGGAACCGGAGCGGACGTCGATTCAGCACCAGACCCTGCGCGCCGACCTGGTCGTGCGCCGATCGACGACGGCGACCTTGCGGCAGCCGCCGTTTCTGCGTCCGCCACCGCACGCGACCTGAGCACTACCAGGACCAGAGACCCGCTTCAAATTCCGAGCCCACAGAGTCCGATACCAAAACGAGGAGGCCCCATGAGACAAGTTCATCGATTCCAGATCCGCGCCCTGGCGGCGGCGGCATTGCTCGCCCTCGCCCTTCCGGCGGCGGCGCAACTGAGCAGCGCGACCGTGCGCGGCGCCATCATGGCCGACGCCAAGGCGCAGCCGGGCGCCGCCGTCGTGGCAACCAACACTGCCACCGGGCAGGTGACGCGCACGACGAGCCGCGAAGACGGCAGCTACGTCCTGGTCAACCTCACGCCGGGAACCTACAAGATCAATATCACCGCCGAAGGCTTCGCGCCGCGCAGCGAGACGCTGACCGTGGCCATCGGCCAGACGATCGATCTCGACCTGGCGCTGGCCAAGACCGGCGCGCAACAGCTCGATACGGTGGTCATCACCGGCACGAGTGGCCTGGATCGCAAGACGTCGGAGGTCGGCACCAACGTCAGCCAGAAGCAGATCGACCAGCTGCCGCAGATCACGCGCAACTTCCTCGCCTTCGCCGACCTGGCGCCGGGCGTGCGCTTCGACGTCGACAACGCGGGCAACGTGAAGGTGCAAAGCGGCGCGCAGAGCCAGGACAACATCAACATCTTCATCGACGGCGTCAGCCAGAAGAACAACATCCTGCAAGGCGGCGCAGGCGCGCTGAATGCGTCGCGCGGGAACCCGTTCCCGCAATCGGCGATCGCCGAATACAAGGTCATCTCGCAGAACTACAAGGCCGAGTTCGACCAGGTCAGCAGCGTCGCGATCACAGCGGTGACGAAATCGGGCACGAACGAGCTGCACGGCGAGGCGTTCATCGACCACACCGGCGCCGGCCTCACCGCCTACAGCCCGAACCAGAAGATCAATAAGGCGAACGGCTTCGATCGTGCCGGCTTCACCCAGGAGCAGTTCGGCTTCTCACTCGGCGGGCCGATCGTCCTGAACAAGGTGCACTGGTTCATGTCGTACGAGGGCAAGGACATCGACTCGGCGCACAATGTCGGCTTCAGCGGCCTCAACCCACCGGTACCCGACGCCGGCTTGGCGGCGAGCTTCTTTCCGCAGCAGGGTTCGCACGACGCGGCGTTCAAGGAGAGCCTGCTGTTCGGCAAGATCGACGCCGACCTGAGCGACAACCAGCGCATCGAGCTGACGGGCCGCATCCGCCGCGACAAGGACCACATCCCCGAGGACCTCAACAAGAGCGCGCCAGGCAACGACGCACATCGCATCAACGACGAGACGCGCCTCGACCTGAAGCACGAGTGGACGACCGACAAGTTCCTGAACGAGGCGCGGATCGGCTACGAGCGCTACGAGTGGAGCCCGAACGCCGACAACAAGGATCCGGAGATTCTGTACTTCATCTCGCCCAACAACGTGAGCACCGGCGCGGCCGAGATCATCAGCACCGGCGGCTCGCCCGACGCGCAAGACAAGAAGCAGACGGGCATCCTGCTACAGGACGACCTGACGTATACCGCGATCGGCGGCCATACGATCAAGATGGGCGCCAAGGTTAAGTTCATGAGCTACGACCTGTCCGGCGCCATCCGCGGCGTCGACATCTATAGGAAGCTGATCGACAACCAGACCGGCAACCTGGTGACGTTCGACGGGAACGACTACTTCCAGCTCGACCGGGCGACCGCGCCCACCACGCTCGGCTACCACAACAACCAGTTCGGCCTCTACGTGCAGGACGATTGGGCGGTTACCAAGAAGCTCGAGCTCAATCTCGGCGTGCGCTACGACTACGAGAGCAACATGCTGGACAACAGCTACGTCACGCCGGCCGACCGGGTGGCGGCGCTGAACCAGCTCGAGCCGGTCGACGCGAACGGCAACTCGACCCGCATCGGCGGCATCGCGGTGCCACCCGGCCAGACCTACGCCCAGTCGCTCGCCAAGGGCGGCGTGAACCTGGCCGACTACATCGCCAATGGCTCGAGCCGCAAGGCGTTCAAGGGCGCGATCCAGCCGCGGGTCGGCTTCTCGTACGACGTCAACGGTGACAAGAACACGGTCGTGTTCGCCGGTGCCGGCCGCGCCTACGACCGGGCGATCGCCGACTACGCGATCGCCGAGCTCGCCAACAACGCCGCGGCCAACGGCGACGTATACCTGATCAAGAACAGCTACAAGATGCCGTACACCGACCAGTTCAGCCTCGGCCTGCGCCAGGGGGTGGCGATCTGGAATACCGAAGCCGGCATCACCTACTCCGACTCGCACAACCAGTTCAACTGGAACGAGGGCAACCGCGACCCGGCGGGCGGAGTCGGCGGCAAGCCGCCGAGCGACGCGTTGTTCGGCGGGCCGCCGGGGTTCGGCAACCTCGTCCTCGGTAACTTCTCGGAGCGCGCCAAGACGCAGACCGTATACCTCAAGGCCGACAAACCCTACACGCCGATGTCGGGCTGGGGATTCGGGATCACCTACACCTATAGCCACGCGCAGACCACGAAAGCGAACCTCACCACCACCGATCCGTTCAACTTCACCAACGCGCAATCGTTGTCGCACTTCTACCGCTCGGCCAACGTCGAGCCGAATCGGGTGGTCGCTCAGGGAGTGACCGACGGGCTGCTGCCGTGGGGCATGCTCGTGTCGGCACGGGCGGTGGTCGGCTCGGGGCTGCCGTTCGCGATCACCGACTGCTCGGCGGGCTTCACCACCTGCTTCATCCGCACCGGCGACGGCAAGATCTTCCGCCAATTCGACCTGGGCATCGGCAAAGCCTTCAACGTGGTCTACGGAAAGCTGGAATTCCGTGCGGACATCATCAACTTGTTCAACACGGTCAACTACACGGGCGGCTACGATGGTTTCATCGGCCCCGACGGCAACGCCCACCTGGGACAGCCGGACGGTAGCTCCATCGGGGCGATGCGCACGCTGAAACTTTCCGCGCACTATGTGTTCTGAATTGCAGCCCTCCATGCACTGAAGTGCCCGGATCCGGGCGAGCCGACAGGAGCGCTCGCCCGGATCCTCCTTCGACGTTCTCGATGACCGATATCACCCGGCGCCGCCTGCTGCTCTGGGGCGGCAGCGCCGCCCTGGGATCGCTCGGCGGCTGCGAATCGTTCTACCAATCGCGCTTCCTGCGCAGCCCGGTGTACGACACCGGCGCCGCCGACGACGCGTCGAGTGTGGCCGTCGCCCTGGACCCGCCGCTCGCGTCGCGGCCGCCGCTGCCGGCGCTGTTCGACGACCTCGAGCGCCGCACCTTCGATTTCTTCTGGGACAACGCCAACCCAGCCAACGGGATGGTTCCCGATCGTTACCCGTCAGCTTCACCGGCCAGCATCGCGGCGATCGGCATGGCCCTCACGGCCTACGTGATCGGCGCCGATCGCGGCTACATCACTCGCGAGCAGGCTCGCACGCGCACCCTCACCACGATCCGTTTCTTCCACAACGCGCCCCAAGGTCCGGCGGCCCGCGGCATGACCGGGCACAAAGGATTTTTCTACCACTTTCTCGACATGAAGACGGGCCAGCGGATCGGCCGCTGCGAGCTTTCCACGGTCGATACGGCGCTCCTGATCGGCGGCATGCTGCATGCACAGGCCTACTTCGACAGCGAGCACGCCGACGAAGCGGCGATCCGGGGCGGCGTCGATGCGATCTATTGGCGAGTCGACTGGAAATGGGCGCAGGTGCGCGGCGATTTCGTGAGCATGGGCTGGAAGCCGGAATCGGCTTTCATCCCGCACGACTGGCAGGGCTACAACGAAGCCATGCTCGTCGTGCTGCTGGCGCTCGGCTCGCCCACCCACCCGGTCGGCCCGGGCGCCTGGACCGCCTGGACCAACAGCTATAAGGGCTCGTGGGGCCGCTTCATGGGCTACGAGCACCTGAGCTTCGCGCCGCTCTTCGGCCACCAGTATTCGCACATGTGGATCGACTTTCGCGGCATCCAGGACAAGGCGATGCGCGAGCGCGGCATCGACTACTTCGAGAACACGCGTCGCGCCGCCTACGCCCAGCGCGCCTACGCGATCGCCAATCCGAAGGGCTGGTTCGAGTACGGTCCGAACATCTGGGGCTTTACGGCCTGCGACGGCCCGGGCACCATGCACCAGATCGATCGCATGGGGCGATCGCGCTACTTCCTCGACTACTCGGCCCGTGGCGCAGGTCGAGCCCATACCCTGGACGACGGAACGATCGCGCCGACGGCGGCTGTCTCCTCGTTGCCTTTCGCCCCCGAGATCGCCATTCCCGCGACCGAGGAAATGCACTCGCGCTATGGCGAGTACATCTATGCGCGCTTCGGCTTCCTCGATTCGTTCAACCGCAGCTTCACCGCGACCGATGTCGCCTTGTCGGACGGACGTGTCGACCCTTCGTTCGGTTGGATCGCCCGAGACTATCTGGGCATCGACCAGGGCCCTATCCTTGCCATGATCTGCAACTACCGCAGTGAGCTCGTCTGGGACGACATGCGCAACTGCGTGCCCTTGCGCCGCGGCCTGGACCGCGCCGGGTTCAGCGGCGGCTGGCTCGACAAGGCGGCCTGATGCCGCGCGGCGCAGCCTCGGCGGGCTGCGAGGAAACGCGTCGCGACGCGCTGCGGCAGATTGGCCGCAGTGCCATGGCGCTGGCCGGCACGCTCGCGGGCTGCGGCCGTTCTGCCGATCGCGACGGGTCGCTCGATTTCTGGGCCATGGGTCGCGAGGCCGAAGTCGTCGTCGATCTGCTCGCGGCGTTTCACGCACGTCACCCGAGCGTGCAGGTTCGCGTCCAGCAGCTGCCCTGGACGGCGGCGCACGAAAAGCTGCTGACCGCATTCGCCGGCGGCGCCTTGCCCGACGTGTGCCAGCTCGGCAATACGTGGCTGCCGGAATTCAGCGCGCTCGGTGCGCTCGAGCCGCTCAACGAGCGCGTGGCGGCGGCGGGCATTCCACGCGACGACTACTTCCCCGGCATCCTGGATACGAATCTCATGCCCGCCGGCACAGGCAGCCGACTGCTCGGCCTGCCGTGGTACGTGGACACGCGCCTCCTCTTCTACCGCACCGACCTGCTGCGCGCAGCCGGCCACGCACGGCCGCCTGAGACGTGGGGCCAATGGCGCGCCGCGATGCAAGACATCGTGCGGCTCGGCGGCGCCGGCCACTACGGCGCGCTGCTGCCGCTGAACGAGCCCGAGCCGCTCTTTGCGCTGTCGCTGCAGCAAGGCGCGCTGCTTGCCGACGACGACACGCGCGGCGCGTTCGCCCGGCCACCGTTTCGGCGTGCACTCGATTTCTACGCCAGCATCTTTCGCGACGGGCTCGCACCGCTGATGACCAACACGCAGATCTCCAACGTGTGGGATGAATTCGCCCGCGGTCTGTTCGCCTTCTACATCACCGGCCCCTGGAACATCGGCGAGTTCCGCCGTCGCCTGCCCGAGGAACGGCAAGGCGACTGGGCCGCGGCGCCCTTGCCCGGCCCCGACGGGCCCGGGGTGTCGACGGCCGGCGGTTCGAGCCTCGTCATCTTCAAGAGCTCGCGGCGCAAAGACGCGGCCTGGAAGCTGATCACCTTCTTGAGCGAGCCCGAAACGATGCAGCGATTCCACGCTCTCACCGGCGACCTGCCGCCACGGCGCAGCGCCTGGCGAGCGCCAGCGCTCGCCGACGACCCACCGTCGCAGGCCTTCCTGCAGCAGCTGGAGCGCGTGCGTGCGGCGCCGAAAATCCCCGAGTGGGAGCGCATCTTCCAGGAAATGCAGCTGACGGCCGAGCGCGTCGTGCGAGGCACGCAAGACGCCGAGGCGGCTTGTCTGCAGCTCGACAGCTGGGTCGATGCGGTGCTCGAAAAGCGCCGCTGGCTGCGCGACAGGCAGGCATGAGCGCCCTCCCACGGCCGCTCCCAGGGCCACGAAGAGACGCTATCGGGCCTCTCGGGCGCTCCGCCCCGCTTGGCGGGACCGGCCGCAAGCCGGGCGCGCGCCGATGACGAAGCAAGGGGCAGCGGCCTGGGTTCTGGCCGGCCCGGCCCTGCTGGTGATCGCGCTGTTCTTCGCGCTACCGGTGGTCGCCGGCCTGGCCCTCAGCCTGACCGATTTCGATCTCTACGCTTTGGCCGACCTGTCGACCGTTCGCTTCGTCGGCCTGCAGAACTACGCGCGGCTCCTGCAGACTGCGCTCTTCTGGCAGGCGCTGGGCAACACGCTCTACTTCGTCGTTGTCGGCGTGCCGGTGTCGCTCGCCCTGTCGCTGCTTGCGGCGCTGCTGCTGCAATCACGCTTCGCCCGATGGCAACCGTTCTTTCGCACGGCACTGTTCGCGCCGGTCGTCACGACGGTCGTCTCCGTGGCGGTGATCTGGCGCTACTTGCTGCACACGCGCTACGGCCTCGTCAACCAGGCGCTCGCCGACATCGGCATCGCCCCGCTCGACTGGCTCGGCGATCCGCACTGGTCGATGCCGGCGATCATCCTGTTCGCTGCATGGAAGAACTTCGGCTACAACATGATCATTCTTCTGGCCGCATTGCAGGCGGTGCCCCGCGAGCTCTACGAGGCCGCACGCATGGACGGCGCCGGCCCGCTGCGGCGCTTTTTCGACGTGACGATGCCGATGCTGGTGCCGACCTTCGTGCTCGTCGGCGTCCTCACGGTGTCGGGCTATTTCCAGCTCTTCGCCGAGCCCTACGTGATGACACAGGGTGGGCCGCTGCGCAGCACCTTCAGCATGCTGTACTTCATGTACGAAGAGGGCTTCCGCTGGTGGAACCTGGGCAACGCCTCGGCCATCGCGTTCCTGCTCTTTCTCGTCATCTTCGGCGCGAGCTGGCTGATGCTGCGCTTCGATCACGACGCGCCGGGGCGCCGATGACGCCGCGCCTCGCTGTGTGGATTGTCAACGGCCTGCTCGGCGCGCTCGCGGCGGTGAGCCTCTTTCCGCTGCTCTGGATGCTCTCGGTCTCGTTCATGCCGCACGGAGCGTCGAGCTCGCTGCCGACGCCGATCCTGCCGTCGACGTTGACGCTCGACAACTACCGCACCCTGTTCGGCAGCGTCGGCATGGGCCGCTATTTCCTCAACAGCCTGCTGATCGCGAGCGCCGCGACCGTGATCTCGGTGAGCTTCAACCTGATGGCCGGCTACGCCTTCGCCAAGCTGCGATTTCGCGGCCGCGATGCCGTGTTCCGGACGCTGCTCGGAGCCCTGGTGATCCCGGGGCAGGTTGCGATGCTGCCGCTTTTCCTGATGCTCAAGCCCCTGGGCCTGATCGATACCTACGGCGGGGCGATCGTGCCGGCGATGGCCAGCGTCTTCGGCATTTTCCTGGTTCGCCAATTTGCCCGCGGCATACCCGACGATCTGCTCGAGGCGGCGCGCATCGACGGTGCCGGCGAGCTGCGCATCTTCACGACGATCGTGATTCCGGTTTTGAAGCCGATCGTCGTGACCTTGGCCGTGTTCAGCTTTCTCGGCGCATGGAACGACTTCATGTGGCCGCTGATCGTGTTGACCGACGATTCCCTGCACACGCTGCCGGTCGCCCTCGCCGGTCTTTCGCGCGAACACGTGCAGGACAACGAATTGATGATGGCCGGCTCGGTGGTCACCGTGTTGCCGGTCCTGCTGCTCTTTCTCGCCTTGCAGCGCCAGTACATGGAAGGTCTGCTCGCCGGCAGCCTCAAGGGATGAAGAACGCCGTGCTGCTCGCGCTGGCGCTGGCCTCGGGCGCCTGGGCCCAGGAGGTGCTGCTCGATGACTTCGCCGAGCCGGGCGCATGGACGGTTTCGGCGAGCGACGACGTCAAGGCCGGCCTGCGTTCGGTCGACGGACCGCACGGCAGGGCCTTGTGCATCGACTTCGACTTCGGCAAGGTCACGGGCTACGTGAGCGCGAGTCGCAAGCTGCCCATCGACTACCCCGCGCGCTACGAGTTCTCGCTGGGCGTGCGCGGAGATGCGCCGCTGAACGCGCTTCAGTTCAAGCTGGTCGACGCGAGCGGCGAGAACGTCTGGTGGGCGCAGCGCCCGGACTATCGCTTTGCCCGCGAATGGCAGACGGAGACGTTTCGCCAGCGCGACATCGGCTTCGCCTGGGGTCCCGGTGCCGATCATCAGCTGCGCCGTTCGGCTTCGGTCGAGCTCGTCATCGCGTCGGGCAGCGGCGCCGGCAAGGGCAGCGCCTGCTTCGAGCAGCTCGCGTTCGTGCGATTGCCGGATCAGCGCACCGCAGAAGAGCCGCGCGACTTCGACCACGTGGCGGTGCGATGGCCAGCGGGACCAAGCCCTTCCCGCTACGACATCCAGTTCTCCCAGGACGGCGCGTCGTGGCAAACGGTGCGGCACGTCGAGGGCGCGCGCGGCGAGGTTCAGCATCACTTCTTCCCCGGCGCGCGGGCCCACGCCGTGCGTGTCCTTGCCGATGCCGAGCCGGCGGCCATCGAGCTGAGCGACGCTCGCGACGCGAATGCCTTCTTCACGCAGATCGCCGGGCAGGCCGCGCGAGGCCGATATCCACGCGCCTTCGTCGGCGAGCAGTCCTACTGGACCGTCTTCGGCGTCGATGGTGCCCGCGTCGCCGCGTTGATGAGCGAAGACGGCGTGATCGAGCCGGTGCCGGGAGCCGGCGCTCTCGAGCCGTACCTGGTCAGCGACGGCCGCGTCGTGAGCTGGGCCGAGGCCGCGATCACGCATTCCTTGCGCGACGGTGACTTGCCGATGCCGTCGACGCGTTGGCGCGCCGGCGATCTCGAGCTGGAGGTCGTCGCCTTTGGCACCGGCAGCCCGGCCGCGGCGCGAGCGCTCGTGCGATACACCGTGCACAACGCCGGCAGACGATCGCGCCGGGTCGCGCTGGCCCTTGCCTGGCGTCCGTTCCAGGCCAATCCGCCGACCCAGTTCCTGAGCCACCCGGGCGGGGCGAGCTGGATCGAGTCGCTGGCGTGGGAGGGTCGCACGTTGCGCGTCAACGATGCCGTGCGGCTGCAGGCGTTTCAGGCACCGAGCAGCGTGCGCATCGAGCCGGCCGCGGCGGGGCCGGTCGGTGACTGGCTGGCGGCAGCGCCGCCCGCGGATCGCGCCTCCAGCGTGCGCGACGCCGACCGATTTGCGAACGCCGTGCTCCGCTACGACATGACGCTCGGCCCCGGCGAGCGTCGCGAAGTCGATGTGGCCCTGCCCATGTCACCGGTCTTTTCGCTCACGCGACTCGATGCCGCGCGCGAGCAAGCGCGCGTAGCCGCTCGCTGGCGCGCCACACTCGACACGGTGCGCATCGACGGGCCCGGCGAAGTGCGCGACATTGCCCGCACCGTTCGCAGCGCGCTCGGCCACATCCTGGTCAATCGCAGCGGCGCAGCGCTGCAGCCGGGTGCGCGGGCCTACGCGCGGTCGTGGATCCGCGACGGTGCGCTGACTTCGTCGGCACTGCTGAGGCTCGGCCACGAAGACGCGGCCCGCGACTTCCTGCTCTGGTTCGCGCCGTTCCAGTTCACGAACGGCAAGGTGCCCTGCTGCGCGACCGAACGCGGTGCCGACCCGGTGCCCGAGAACGACAGCGACGGCGAATTCATCTTTGCGGCCACCGACCTCTGGCGCTACTCGCACGATGACGCCACGGCTCGGCGCCTCTGGCCGCACGTGACCGCGGCGTTGTCGCACATGGAGTCCTTGCGCCAGAGCGAACGTAGCGCGGCGAACCGGGCCGGCGATCGCCGCGCCTACTTCGGCCTGATGCCGCCTTCCATCAGCCACGAGGGCTATTCCGACAAGCCGGCCTATTCCTATTGGGATGACTTCTGGGCCTACGCCGGATACCGAAGCGCTGTCGAGCTC
>JBDTIO010000619.1:0-3941 GCA_039936375.1 Caldimonas sp.
AGCCGGTCCTCGACCACCGTCATGAGCCGCCGGTGCGCTACCGGATCGGCATAGAAGGAACGCATGCCGCGCAGCTCGGCGACGCGCTGCGGGTTGTAGACGGTGTTGATCAGGTGCCAGGTGGCCAGATCGAAGTAGACCGAGCTCGGCACCTCGCGCGGCGGCGTGCTGGCGGTGCCGACCCCGTACCCGCCGTAGCCAAGCAGGGGCAGGAGGCTCGTCAACTCGACGCGCCGGTCGAAATCGGTGCCGGCGATGTGCACGCCGTGGTTGGCGAGGATGTCGTCCTTGCGCTCGCGCCGGCCGGCCCGCAACGGGCCCACCCGCACGAGCGAGAAATCGGACGTGCCGCCGCCGATGTCGGCGACGAGCACTTTCTCTTCGCGCGACGCGCCTTGTTCGTAGTCGAACGCGGCGGCAATCGGCTCGTACTGGAATTCGATCTCGCCAAAGCCAGCTCGCCGCGCCGCGCTCAGCAACGCCGCCTGCGCCTGCGCATCGCGCCCGGGATCGTCATCGACGAAGAAGACCGGCCGCCCGACCATCGCCCGGCCGATGGCGGCGCCGGTCTCGCTCTCGGCGCGTCGCTTCAGATGGGCAAGATAAGTCGCCACGACGTCGAGATAGCGCACGGCGCGGCCGCCGCCGACATCGGTGCTCTGCTCGATCAGGGTGCTGCCGAGGATGCTTTTCATCGAGCGCATCAGGCGGCCGTCGATGCCCTCGACATAGGCGGCGACAGCGGCGCGGCCGAACTCGCAATGCGGCTGATCGCGGGCGCCGCCTTCGGCGGCATAGAAGACCGCCGTGGGAATCGTCGCAAAGCCGGGCTCGAGCTGAACCAGGCGCATCGGCGCGCCGGGCACGGGCACAGCGATCGCCGAGTTCGACGTTCCGAAGTCGATGGCGCAATAGCCAAGTGAGCGGGGCATCGGAAGGCGCGCAGAAAGACGCGCACGCACAAGGGCCGGCGATTCTAGAGTGGCCGGTAAACCGCAAGGGCCGACGGCGCGTTTCGAGATATAGCGCGAACTGCTTCCGTTTCGAGGCCGGGTTCGCCCTATCGCCGCCGAATCGGCGGCCGATACTGAACAGAGCGAACCCTCGCTCCGGAGTGACCGATGAATCTGATCGCCGCGGTCCGCTGGCTGCTTGCGCTGACCTCGCGTCGCGCGCCGCGCCGCCGTGGCTCCGATCCTGCCGACATGGGCACAGCCTTCGGTCTCGACGCCATCACCACGCTCGAGGCCGAGCTCGATTCCGGCCTGCGTGAAGCTCACCCGGCGCCGGAGCGGTCGCGCTTCGAGCTTCGCTCGCGCCGGCGCTCCGGCCTGTAGCCGCCGGCGTTTCTATATTTCGAGCACCAGCAGGGGCTGGTGCGCCACGGCCTCGCCGCGGCGCTCGTGACCGCGCGAGTTGCATACGACCCGGGTCGAGCCCCCCGCGCGCGACACGTGGTAGTCATGAGCGCAATGCAGATGGCCGTGCAGCCAGAGGTCGGCGCGGCCGATCAGGTCGTCGTCGGCGTTGCAGAAGCTTGCCGTGCCGCTGCGCTCGCCGTAGCGTGGATCGGCGCTGCGCAGGCTAGGCGCGAAGTGTGTGATGACGACAGTTCGCTCCCAGCCGTCAGCCTGACGCGTCAGCTCCTGTTCCAGCCATTGACGGCAGCGCATCGCCTCGACGCGAACCGCATCGACATCGAAGGGCATGCCGCTCCGCGTCGTCTGCATCAGGGCCATGAAATACGCGCCGGCACGCATTGCCTTGGCGCGGCCGGCGACGCCGAAGAGGTCGAAGTCGCTCCAGCGGGTGGTCCCGAGGAAGCGAATGCGGCGACCGCGATCGTCTTTGACGATCAGGCCTTCGCGCTCGAGCAGGGTGATGCCGAGGTCGGTGCAGCGCTGCCTGAGCTCGGGCAACGCGGTGTCGAGATCGCGGCCGTCGAATTCGTGATTGCCGGCCACGAAGACGACCGGTTGCGGCCACCGGGCGAAGCGCTCGAGCCCGAGCCAGCGGCTGTCGATGTCGCCGGCCAGCACCAACAGCTCCGCGCCGGGCGCCGGCTGCGGCTCGAACTGTTCGGTCTCCAGATGCAGGTCGGACAGGAGCTGAAGTCGCATCTCAGTCGGTGCCGCGCCGCTCGCTGGCCGACGGGTTGACACGTCGAAGAGCGGCCGCCGCAGCGAGCGCGTATGCCGGCGCGGTCACGCCCCGTGACAGTGCTTGAACTTGCGGCCGCTGCCGCAAGAGCACGGATCGTTGCGGCCGACCTTTGGCGTGGCGCGGCGAACCGTTTCAACCTGGTAGCGAAGCGGCTCGGTCAGGTCGTAGAGATCGGCGATGCAGGCGATGATCTCCTCGATCGCGTCGTCGAGCGAATCGAGCGGCCTTTCCTTGGCGACGATGGCGTGGGTCGCCTGCTCTTCTTCGCTGTCGGCCGGCAGGAAGCGATAGAGCCGCGCCAGTGCCGTCGCGACGGCGGCGTCGTCCAAGTCGTCGAGGCCGGCAAAGACGCTGGCGGCGAACTCGAAGCCGGCCACCCAGGGCACGATCGCTCGCGTCGTCGTGTCGAGCCGCGGCTCGGCCTCGCCTTCGCCGGTGCTTTCTTCCTCGGGCTCGAGGATGAGCGGGTCGAAGCTTCGGTATTCGGCCAGCGAGCCGTTCATCGCGGCGTAGCGGCGGCCGATCAACTGGCGCGCCCGCAGCTGGGCTGGCGTCAGCTCCGCTTCGCCCCAGCGATGGCCGCCGGCGTCGAACACGTAAGGCAACCAGCGCTCGGCCTCGATCAGCTCCGGCTGGACGATGATCGCGGCGAGAAAGCCGTCGAGCATGACGACGTCGAGCGGCTCGAGCGGCTCGGGCACCTGGGCGAGCAAGTCATCGAGCTCCTTGAGCTCGGCATCGCCAAGGTCCTGCGCCGCGGCAGCTCGCGGAGGGCGCGACGGCGGCGCCGATTCGGGCAGCGCCATCGCGGGCCTTTCGTCAGCTGGCCAGCCGCGCCGCGATCTGCGCGCGAACCCGCGTCAGCGCTTCGGGCAGGCGATAGGCGAGCCGCTGGAACAGCTCGTCGTGCAGGGCGAGCTCGCCGGCCCAGCTGGCCGCATCGATGTCGGCCACGCACTCGAAACGCGCCCGATCGAAGTCGAGGCCCGACCAGTCGAGGTCTTCATAGCGCGGCGTCAAGCCGAACGCGGTGAGCTGGCCGTCGGCATGACCTTCGACGCGGCGCACGATCCATTCGAGGACGCGCATGTTCTCGCCATAGCCGGGCCAGACGAACTTGCCGTCGGCACCTTTGCGGAACCAGTTGACGCAGTAGATCTTGGGCAGCGTCGCGCCGCGGCGAGCGAGGTTCGCTCCGAGCGCGAGCCAGTGCTGGAAGTAGTCGCTCATGTTGTAGCCGATGAAGGGCAGCATGGCGAACGGATCGCGACGCACGACGCCCTGGGCGCCGCCGGCGGCCGCCGTCGTCTCCGAGCCCATCGTCGCCGCCATGTAGACGCCTTCGGTCCAGTCGCGCGCTTCGCTGACCAGCGGAATCGTCGTCGAGCGCCGGCCGCCGAAGATGAAGGCGTCGATCGGCACGCCGTGGGGCGAATCCCAGGCCGGATCGAGGGCCGGGTTGTTGGTGGCGGCGACGGTGAATCTCGCATTCGGGTGCGCCGCCTTGGCGCCGGTCTCGCGCGCCAGCTGCGGCGTCCAGTCCTTGCCCTGCCAGTCGATCAGATGCTCCGGCGGCATCTCGGTCATGCCTTCCCACCAGACGTCGCCGTCGTCGGTCAGGGCGACATTGGTGAAGATCACGTCGCGCTTCAGGCTCGCCATGCAGTTCGGGTTGGTCTTGTCGTTGGTGCCGGGCGCGACGCCGAAATAGCCGGCCTCGGGATTGATCGCGTAGAGCTTGCCGTCGGCGGCCGGCTTGATCCAGGCGATGTCGTCGC
>JBDTIO010000620.1:0-9358 GCA_039936375.1 Caldimonas sp.
GGCACGAGCATCGTCGCGCAAGGCGGCAACACCGGTCTCGTCGGCGGCTCCGTGCCCGACGCGAGCGGCACCCAGATCGTCCTCAGCCTCGGCCGGCTCGACCGGGTGCGCAACATCGACACCGCCAATCTGGCCATGACGGTCGAAGCCGGCTGCGTATTGCAGCGCGTGCAGGAAGCCGCGGCGCGCGAAGGCCTGCTGTTCGCGTTGAGCCTCGCTGCCGAAGGCAGCTGCACGATCGGCGGCAACCTCGCCACCAACGCCGGTGGCACACAGGTGCTGCGCTACGGCAATGCGCGCGAGCTCTGTCTCGGTCTCGAGGTGGTGACGGCCGCGGGCGACATCTGGGACGGCTTGTCGGCGCTGCGCAAGGACAACACGGGCTACGACTTGCGCGACCTCATGATCGGCAGCGAAGGCACCCTCGGAATCATCACCGCGGCGACGCTGAAGTTGCACCCACGACCGGCGGCGGTGCTGACGGCGATGGCGAGCCTGTCCACTCTCGACGCCGCGGTCGCGCTGCTCGCGCTTGCACACACGACGCTCGGGCCGGGCCTGACCGGCTTCGAAATCATGAACGGCGCATCGCTCGGCCTGGTGCGCAAGCATTTCGCCGCACTGCGCCAGCCGCTCGTGCCGGCGCCGTGGACGGTGCTTGTCGAGCACTCCGATTTCGAAAGCGACGCGCATGGCGCGTCGGCGCTCGAAAGCTTGCTCGGCCGCGGCCTCGAGCTCGGCCTGCTCGAAGACACCGCGGTCGCCACGAGCATGGAGCAGGCCAACGCGATGTGGCATCTGCGCGAGTCGATTCCCCTGGCCCAGGCGCTCGAAGGGCCGAACGTCAAGCACGACATCTCGCTGCCCGCTTCTGCGGTGTGCGACTTCGTCGCCGCCACCGACGCTGCCCTGGAGCGCACTTTCCCCGGCGTTCGCCTCATCGATTTCGGCCACCTCGGCGACGGCAACCTGCACTACAACGTGCAGTGTCCGACCGGCATTGCCGCCGCCGACTTCCTGCACCGACACGAGCATCAGGTCAACGCCATCGTCTACGACGCGGTCAGCGTGCGCGGCGGCTCGATCTCGGCGGAGCACGGCGTCGGCAGCCTCAAGCGCGACGAGCTGGTCGCCCGCAAGTCACCGGTCGCGCTCGCGCTGATGCGCTCGATCAAGGGCGCACTCGACCCTTCGGGTGTGCTGAACCCGGGCCGCGTGCTGCAGGTCAACCCCGACGTTCACTGAGATCGCCGCTCGCCGAGCGGGCGCCCAGTCGGCTCGAAAGCGGCCCGGCACCGACGGAGGCCATCAGCCAGGCCGTGAAGGCCATCACCTCGGGCTTGCGGGCCGCCTGTGCGGCGACGATGACGCAGTAGCCACGCGGAGACACCACCTCGCCGGCGAACGGCGCGACAAGCTTTTTCGTCTTCACGAGCTGGTCGATCAGCGGCATGCGGCCGAGCGCGACGCCCTGCCCGGCGACGGCGGCCTGGATGAGCTGGTCGTACGACGAGAAGTGCATGACGCCGGCCGGGCGCAGGTCGGCCAGCTTCATGGCGTGCAGCCAGAGGCCCCAGTCCTGCAGCTGGTTGCTGCCATCGGGCTCCATGCGCAGCAACGTCTGCCGAACCAGGTCGGCCGGCACCTCGAGCCGGGTCTTCGTGTCACGACGCAGCTTCGGGCTGCACACCGGGTACACCGTCTCACCGAACAGCCGACCGACGCGCGACGAATCGTCGATCGCCTGGTAGCGCACTGCCACGTCGACGCCGTCGCGTTCGAGATTGGTCAAGGCGTTGCCGGCCGAGATCCGCACGTCGACGCCCGAATGGGCGGCCACGAACGTGGAAAGCCGCGGGATCAGCCACAGCCCGGCGAACCCGGGCGTCGTCGTGACGATGACGGTCTTGACGTCGCCGACGCGTCTCATCGCGCGGGTGGCGCGATCCAGGTCGGCGAGTGCCGACGAAGTCGCCTGGAAGAAGGCACGACCGTCTTCGGTGAGGGCGAGCGAGCGATGCAGGCGGCGGAACAGGGCGACGCCGAGGCTGCCTTCGAGCGACTGGATCTGCCGACTCACCGCCGATTGCGTCAGGGCGATCTCGTCGCCGGCACGGGTGAAGCTGAGGTGCCGTGCCGCAGCCTCGAAGGCAACCAGCAACTCGAGCGGCGGCAGCTCGAAGGCGCGGCGGCTCATGCAGAGTTCCGACCGCATGCGCCGTACGCATTCGATGCATTCCTGAATATCGTTTGCGAGGTTCGCCTCTTCGGACCAGACTCCCTGCTGTGGTCTCCGAATGCAACGAGTATCAGAGGCCGCGCCACATGCATGGGCTACATGCTACTGGAGTCGACGATGAACAACGATCTGATCCTCGGCGCCCGCGCTCTCGTGAAGGGCCGGATCCGCCACGTCCACGCGCCCCTCGGCAAGCGTCTCGAGTGCCTGAGCGGCTCGCTCTGGATCACCCAGAACGGCGATCAGCGCGACATCCTGCTCGCCAGCGGCGAGGCTTTCGAGTTCGACCGGCCAGGCGAGGCGCTGGTGAGCGCCCTTGCCGATTCCCGCTACCTGATGCTCCAGGCCTGCGCCCCGGGCTGATCCTGAACGGCTACTGCACCGGTCCCTTGAGCGCGTCGGGAACCGGCAGCGCCATCACGTCAATGCCTTCGTCGCGCAGCGCTTGCGCGTCTTCGCGAGAGGCGCGGCCACGAATGCCGCGTTCCTCGACCTCGCCGTAGTGGATGCGGCGGGCTTCTTCGGCAAAGCGTTCGCCGACATCTTCGGTGCTCGCCATGACGTGGCGAACGGCGCGCAGCCACTGCGACTGCAAGGTCACCGGCATGCTCGACGAAGACGGCTCCGGCGCTGGCGTGCCCTGGCGCGACATCTGGATGCGCGGCGCACTGGGCAAGCGGTCGATGCTCTTGCTGCCGCAAAGCGGGCAAGCCACCGCGCCGCGCGCCGATTGCGCGACGAAATCATCTTCCGAAGCGAACCAGCCTTCGAAGCCGTGTTCGTCGACGCAGCGTAGGTTCAGGACCTTCATCGCCCCATTATCCGGGCACGGCGCCGCTCGGGGCGGCTTGCCATTGCAGCGGCCAGCGGCCGGCGCGCCAGTTCTGCAACCAGAGCAGGCCGATCAGGCTCTTCGCGTCGGTCAGCTCGCCGCGTTGCGCCGCCGCGTCGAGCTCGGCGGCATCGGCCTCGAAAACGTCGAGGAATTCGCCGGCGTCGAGACGCCGGTCACCCCGGGTCAAGCCGCGGGCGAACCAGATCTCGATGCCCTCGGTCGAGTAGGCGATGGCGTTGTGCAGGACGCCGGCGCGCGCCCATTGCGCCGCCCGGTACCCGGTCTCTTCCTCGAGCTCGCGCACCGCACAGGTGAGCGCCGCTTCACCGGCCTCGAGCTTGCCCGCCGGGAATTCGAGCATCGGCCGCCCCATCGGGTAGCGCCACTGCCGCTCGCAGACGAGCCGGTGATCGTCGAGGATGGCCACGATCATTACCGCGCCCGGATGGACGATGTACTCGCGGTGCGTGCTGCTGCCGTCGGGCAGGCGGACGCGGTCGCGCCGGACGTCGAGGAAGCTGCCGTGCCAGGCCTGATGTGCCTCGACCTCCGTCTCGCGCAGATGGCCCGTATCGGTGCCGAGGTCTTGCAATCGCATGCGAGTCGTGCGGCGCCGGCGGGTGCGCTCAGGTGGCGAACATCTGCACGATGGCCTGCGCGCACATCGTCATCAGCCCGCCCGGCAGGATGCCGAGCAGCAGCACGGCGGCGCCGTTGAGCGAGAGGAGCAGCCGGGCATCGTTGCTGCCGGCGACCGGATGCAGATCGACCGGCTCCTCGAAATACATGACCTTGACGATGCGCAGATAGTAGAACGCGCCGAGCAGCGACAGCACGACAGCGACGACGGCGAGCCAAATGAAGCCCGGCAGGTTCGTGGAGACCACCGCCTGCAGCACCGCCAGCTTGGCGTAGAAGCCGACCGTCGGCGGTATGCCGGCGAGCGAGAACATGAAGACCGCCATCACGCCGGCGAACCACGGGCTCCGCCTGGCGAGGCCGCGAAAGTCGTCGATCAGCTCGGCCTCGTGGCCGTCTCGCGACAGCAGCATGATCATGCCGAAGGTGCCTAGCGTGGTGAGCACGTCGGTGACGACGTAGAACATCGCCGAGCTGTAGGCGTTGCTCGCCGAGACGGTGTTGCCGCTGACGACGCCAGGGCAAAGACCGAGCAGCATGAAGCCGATCTGGGCGATCGTCGAATACGCCAGCATGCGCTTGATGTTCGACTGCGCGATCGCGGCAAGGTTGCCGAGCAGCATCGACGCGACCGACAGCAGCACCAGCATCTGCTGCCAGTCGACGGCCAGGCCGAGCATGCCTTCGACGAGCAGCCGGATCGTGATCGCGAAAGCGGCAAGCTTCGGCGCGCCGCCGACCAGCAGCGTCGCCGCCGTAGGGGCGCCCTCGTAGACATCGGGGACCCACATGTGAAAAGGCACGGCGCCTAGCTTGAAAGCGAGCCCGGCGACGACGAAGACGGTGCCGAGAATCAACACCGCCCTGTTGATCTGGCCGGTGCCGATCGCCTTGAAGACCTCGGGGATCTCGAGCGTGCCGGTGGCGCCGTACATCATCGACAAGCCATAAAGCAGGAATCCGCTGGCCAGCGCGCCGAGCACGAAGTACTTCATCGCCGCTTCCGTTGCCGGGCCGTTGTCGCGGCGCATCGCGACGATCGCGTAAAGACTCAAGGACATCAGCTCGAGACCGAGATAGACGACCAGGAAGTTGTTGGCCGCCACCATGACGAGGATGCCGAGCAGCGAGAACATCGACAGCGTAAAGAGCTCGCCCTTCAGCATCTCCCGGCTGGCGGCATACGAGCGCGCGTACACGAGCGTGGCCATCATCGCCATCGTGGCAAAGAGACCGAGCAGGTGGCCCATTGGGTCGGCGACAACCATGTGGCGCATCGCGTAGAGCGTGAAGCCGTCGTAGAAATACCAGAGCTGGATGAGGGCGACGACGAAGAGCGAAGCCTGCGCCAGGCAGTAGGTGACCAGGCGTTCCTGGTCCTCGACCCAGAGATCGGCAAGCGCGACGACGCAGGTCATCGCCAGCAAGGCGATCTCGGGAATGACGGCGAGCCAATTCATGGCGTCGAAGGGATTTTGGAGACGCTGACGTGGCTCAGCAACTCGGTGACGGAGACGTGCATCACGTCGGTGAACGGCTTCGGATAGACACCCATCGCAAGGACCGCCACGGCAAGCATGCCGAGCATGGCGAACTCGCGTCCGTTGATGTCTTTCAACGCCCGCACGTGCTCGTTGGCGATGGCGCCGAAGTAGACCCGCTTGACCATCCACAACGTGTAGGCGGCGCCCCAGATCATGGTCGACGCGGCGATCAGGGCGATCCAGAAATGCCGGGCCGCGACGGTGCCGAGGATCACCATCCACTCGCCGACAAAGCCAGCGGTTCCGGGCAAGCCGCAATTGGCCATGGCGAAGAACACCGCCAGCGAGGCGAACTTCGGCATGGTGTTGGCGACGCCGCCGTAGGCCGCGATGTCGCGCGAATGAACGCGGTCGTAGAGCACGCCGATGCAGAGGAACATCGCGCCCGAGACGAAGCCGTGCGAGACCATCTGGACGATCGCACCCGAGGTCGTGAGCTCGTTGAACATGAAAAAGCCCAGCGTCACGAAGCCCATGTGGGCGATCGACGAATAGGCCACGAGCTTTTTCATGTCGGTCTGCATCAACGCGACGAAGCCGATGTAGACGACGGCGACGAGCGACAGGGCGACCATGAACCAGGTCCATTTGTGGCTTGCGTCGGGTGCGATGGGCAGCGAGAAGCGCACGAAGCCATAGGCACCGAGCTTCAACATGATCGCCGCCAGCACCACCGAGCCGCCGGTCGGCGCTTCGACGTGGGCATCGGGCAGCCAGGTGTGTACCGGCCACATCGGTACCTTGACCGCGAAGGCGAAGAAGAAGGCAAAGAAGAGCAGCCCCTGCGCGTGCAGCGTCAGAGGCAGGCGCTGCCAGATGAGGATGTCGAAGCTGCCACCCGACTTGTAGTAGAGGTAGATGATCGCGACCAGCATCAGCAGCGAGCCGGCGAGCGTGTAGAGGAAGAACTTGAAGGCCGCGTAGACGCGCCGCGGCCCCCCCCAGACGCCGATGATGAGATACATCGGTATCAGGGTCGCCTCGAAGAAGACGTAGAACAGCAGCCCGTCCATGGCCGAGAACACGCCGACCAGCAGGCCAGACAGCACCAGGAACGCACCCATGTACTGATTGACCCGCTCGGTGATGACCTGCCACGCCGAGACCACGACGATGACGGTGATGAACGCCGTGAGCAGGACGAACCAGACCGAGATGCCGTCGACGCCGAGCAGGTACGAAGCCGCGAAGCGATCGATCCAGCGGTGCCGCTCGACGAATTGCAGCGCCGCGGTCGAGGTGTTGAAGCCGGTGACGAGCGGGATCGTGACGAGAAAGCTCGCCACCGACGCCGCGAGGGCCGCCCAGCGCACGGTGGGCGCATGCTCGTCGCGGCCGAGCGCCAGCAGCAGGATGCCGGAGGCGATGGGCAGCCAGATCGCGAGGCTCAGCAGCGGCATGTTCTTGTCGTCGTGAAAGGCCATCGCCGGCCGCGCCGCTCCGCGGCTGGCGACGCCCCTTCGGAGGGCAACGAGCGACGTGAGCGCGCGGGCGTCATGTGCCGTGGCCGAAGTACGTGGCGAGGAAAGGCCAGAGCTGCCAGGTCATCAAGCCGATGACGCCGACGATCATGACCAGCGCGTACCAGTACAGGTAGCCGCTCTGCAGCAGGCGCGCCGCCCGGGCAATGCTGCCGATCGTGCTGGCCGAGCCATCGATGACGACGCCGTCGATGAAGCCGACATCGCCGCCCTTCCACAGCGCCGTGCCGAGCGTGCGGGCGGCGCGCGAGAGCACCATCTCGTTGAACCAGTCGAAGTAGTACTTGTTGTCGAGCAGCTTGTAGATGAACGCGAAGCGGCGCTGCAGCGTGGCCGGAATATCGGGCCGGCGCAGATAGAAGTACCAGGTGATCACGACGCCCGCCAGCGCCAGCCAGAAGATCGGCCCGGCCAGCGATTGCAGCGCCATCTCGAGCCAGCCGTGATAGTCCTTGCCGAGCTCCTCCATGGCCGGGTGCTGCTCCTTGAAGACCGTGATCGCGCCGTCGAAGAAGTGTCCGAACAGCACCGGCTGGACTGTCATCGCGCCGATCACGGCCGAGGGAATCGCCAGCAGCACGAGCGGCAGCGTCACGACCCAGGGCGACTCGTGCGGGTCGTGGTGCTCGTCGCCATGCGCGCCGGGATGGGCGTGGAGAGCTCGGGCGTTGCCGCCCTCGCCTTCGGCTTCCTCTTGCACCGCCTGCTCATCGTGATGATCAGGCGGGAACGGCTTGTGGCGGAAGCGCTCTTCGCCGTGAAAGACGAGGAAGTACAGGCGAAACGAGTAGAACGCGGTGACGAAGACTCCGGCAGCGACGGCGAAGTAGGCAAAGCCGGCGCCGGCGAGGTGGCTGGCGTGCACCGCCTCGATGATCGAGTCCTTCGAATAGAAGCCGGAGAAAAAGGGCGTGCCGATCAAGGCCAGCGTGCCGACGAGGAACGTGCCCCATGTCCACGGCATGTACCTGCGCAGGCCGCCCATGTTGCGGATGTCCTGGTCGTGATGCATGCCGAGGATCACCGAGCCGGCGGCTAGGAACAGCAGCGCCTTGAAGAAGGCATGCGTCATGAGGTGAAAGACCGACACCGAATACGCCGAGGCGCCGAGCGCCACCGTCATGTAGCCGAGCTGCGATAGCGTCGAGTAGGCGATGACACGCTTGATGTCGTTCTGGATGATGCCGAGAAAGCCCATGAAAAGTGCGGTAATGGCGCCGATCACGAGCACCACCGACAGCGCCGTGTCGGAAAACTCGAAGAGCGGCGACATGCGGGCGACCATGAAGATGCCGGCCGTCACCATCGTCGCCGCGTGGATCAGGGCCGAGATCGGCGTCGGACCCTCCATCGAGTCGGGCAGCCAGACGTGCAGCGGGAACTGCGCGCTCTTGCCCATCGCGCCGATGAACAGGCAGATGCAGATGACGGTGATGAGCCGCCAGTCATCGACCCCCGGAAAGCCGAGCTTGGCCAGGTCGCCGCCATGCGCGAACGCCTGGCTGTAGTCGAGCGTGCCGGCATAGGCGACGATCAGGCCGATGCCGAGGATGAAGCCGAAGTCGCCGACGCGGTTGACGATGAAGGCCTTCATGTTGGCGAAGATCGCCGTCGGCCGTGTGAACCAGAAGCCGATCAGCAGGTACGAGACCAGGCCGACCGCTTCCCAGCCGAAGAAGAGCTGCAGGAAGTTGTTGCTCATGACCAGCATGAGCATCGAGAACGTGAACAGCGAGATGTAGCTGAAGAAGCGCTGGTAGCCCGGGTCGTCGGCCATGTAGCCGATGGTGTAGATGTGCACCATCAGCGAGACGAAGGTGACGACCGTCATCATCATCGCGGTGAGGCCGTCGACCAGGAAGCCGATCTCCATCTTCAGGCTGCCCGGCGTTCCCGGGTTGCCCAGGGTCAGCCATTCGTAGATCGTGGCGTTGAAGCGGGCGCCATCGACCGCGACGGCGTAAAGCACCCAGGCGGAGACGAAGAAGGAGAGCGCGACGCCGAAGATCGTCACCGTATGCGCGCCAGCGCGACCGACCTGCTTGCCGAACAGGCCGGCAACGATGGCGCCGACGAGGGGCGCGACGGGAACGACCGAAAGCAGCGTCGGGGAGAGCGTTGTCATTGCAATTGGTCCACCGGCTGCGTCGCAACGGCCCAGGGTATCGGCCAGCCAAGGTCCTTGGCAAGCGACGCTGTTCGCGCGCGCACGAAGAGCCGCGGCGGTGTTGGAACAAGAGGGTGGGGCGTTCTGTGGACCGAAGTCAAGGAGGAGAAGGCAGCCGCAGGCTGTCTTCGGGGGACATGAGCGCCACAGAGCGCCCCGGCGGCCTGATCCCGCCACAGCCCAAGAGCGCAGCCGCGCGCCCCAGCGGACTGATCCGGTCTCATCTGAGCAAGGACGAATTTCATCCTAGCCCTTGAGCGAATCGAGCTCGTCGACGGCGATCGTCGACCGGGTACGGAACAGCACGACCAGGATCGCCAGGCCGATCGCCGATTCGGCAGCGGCGACCGTCAGGATGAAGAAGACGAATACCTGGCCGGCCATGTCGCCGAGGTAGTACGAGAAGGCGACGAAATTGAGGTTGACGGCGAGCAGCATCAGCTCGATCGCCAT
>JBDTIO010000621.1:0-11510 GCA_039936375.1 Caldimonas sp.
GCACCTGGCCTACAGCCATCGTGCGGCTACGCTGCATCGCCGTCAGCTCTTGCCGCTCGGCATCGCTCAAGTTCATCTTTCCCATCCACGTTGGAGTGGGTGCGAAGTCATTGGTTCAACCGACTAGTGCGATTTCTTGAGCTGTGCTCTTGGCCTGGTATTGCTTGATCGGCGCTGCCGTCGGGTAGAGGAGCTTCTCAGGCTCCGCGAACGAAGCTCCGCTCCCACCGAGCAACGCGACGAGGATCACTGCACCCAGCGCGATCGCCGCTACCGTCCCTACGAATAGCTCCAAGAACCCTCCGGCTAGCCAGCCGACCGGCAGATTCAGGTTACTACTACAGCGCAAGATTCTTACAACAGACTGCGCAGTCGGCTAACGGCAATTGTCCGTCGAAAGTCGCCAGTTTCCTGCTGGCTGCGAGTGCCTGCTTCAGACAGGCTGCTACCCGCCCGCAGTCGCCGGACGCTCTGTAGCATTGCAGCCCTCAAAGGCAACGGTCGATAACGGCTGTTAGACGCTGATCGATCGAGGCAGCGAATACACTCGTCAAGAAAACCCACTGCGCAAGCACAGGATCGAGCGAGTGCTGCTCATCGATCGTTCGATTTCTTTGGAGGAGACAGGTATTGGCCCACAACGTGCGCGCAGCTGTCCATAGGATCGGATTGGGATCATGGAAGCCGGCCCTCCGTGTCATTCTGGTCGTCGGCGCCTCGCAGCTCTCCTGCTCCATCGCGAGCGCTGACGAGCTCGACGACTACATCGTCCAGCAGATGCAGAGGCACCACATTCCCGGGCTTTCTATTGCCATCGTCGATGGCGGGAAGATCGTCAAGGCCAAAGGGTATGGTGTAGTCGAGGTCGGCCAGCCACCGCTGTGACACCAGACACGCTGTTTATGGCCGCATCGATAGTGGGTCAAATCGAAGTGCAGCGGCGAGAACTGGCTCGTTCGGGAGACATCGGCAGGCGGCATTAGCAAGATCTGTGAGCCTATTAGCAGCATCTCTGATCCACAACAGCAGCTGCTGTGGGAGGAATACGCGCGCGGCAATGAGCTGGCGTACCGCTACACGTCGTTTTGCGTCAAGTACCGGGTCTGGGCGCCGAGGCGGTGGCGGCCTCACCGAAGGTCGAGCTCGATCTGCCCAAGGTGCAGACCAACATCGTGGTATTCCGCCTAAGAGCGGGCACCGTAGACGCAGCGTCGCTGGTACAGCGAGCCGGTGAGCGTGGCGTGCTCGTCACGCCTTCGATGAACGAAGCTTGCTACAGGCTGGCCTTTGTGTCGCTCGTTAAAGTTTCGGCACGGCCGCCGGCACAACACCCGCGATGACGTGAACCGTCACAGCCGAATAGAACCGACCGGACTCATTCGCCGCGTCCAGCGCCGGAAGGATGCGGGCTATTCTCTCGGCAGAGAAAACTCCCTCTCGTGCCACCTGGTCCACCGGCGGGCCGAGATCTAACCCAAACATCTTCCATGTCCCGAAGTCTTCGATGACCGAAGACGAGGCAGCGTGCCGCCGGTTTACCAGACCGATCTCCCCCATTCGTCGAAACAACGTAAGTCCCATGTCGGTGTTTCTTGGCGTAATCGCTAGCGCAAACACGCGATCGAACACCTCGCGATCCGGATGATCAATTCGTACCCCCGCCCAATCGGGCTCGGCACAGACGATGATCCCACCGGGCTTGACGACCCGCGCCAGTTCACTCAAGGCAGCGTTCGGGTCCTCGAGGTGCATCAGCACCCGCTCGCAGTGGGCGGCATCAAAGGTTCCGTCCTCGAAGGGCAAAGCGTAAGCGTCGCCGACCTCGAAGTGGACGACCCCGTCCAGTCGCGCCTCCGCCATCCGGGCCACTGCCTGCGCAATGAGCTCGGCCGAGTGATCAACGCCAACGACCTTTCCACTCGAGCCTACCGCTGCAGCCAAGCGAGGCAAGAAGACTCCGTTGCCACATCCGAGTTCCAAGACTGTCGCGCCACTACTCAGGGCCAGCAATTCCATCGCGCGGGCGGCGACCTGCTGCAAAGGGCCAGTGGCAGCGACGGTCTCAAGGTACTTGGCCTTCTCTGCAGTATGTTGCTTTAGATAGTCGGCCTGCCAGGTACTCGAAGCTCGAGGCGTTTGTCCGTCAACCATCTCATCCTCCTGCTAGGAACTGGGCGGTCGGTGGCGAATCAGGCTAGCGCATGCCACCGGTCGTGGCAATCTGCTGTCCGCGACTACGGCCGGCTCATTAAGGCAATTCAGCTCAAGTCCCCCGCTGGCATGCTGCATGCATTGACTTTCGCATGAAACAACAGACGTTAGCAAAGGCCTCACTTTTTCTCGGCCGTCCGGAATTCGTCAGCTGCCTTCCGCGAATGCCTTGATTTTGGCCAGGGCTACGTCCCACTCGCTGCCGATCACCTCCAGCGTGCGTTTCGCTTGCTCGATCTGCGCCGGGTCGAGCTGCCAGAGGCGCTCGCGACCGACCTTGACGTCGCGCACCACGCCGGCGTCGGCTAGCACTTGTAGGTGCTTGGTAACGCCTTGGCGGCTGATCTCGGTGTTGGCCGTGAGCTGGGCGATCGAGAAGGCGCCGCCGGCGCAGAGCACGGCGACCAGCTTCAGCCGTGTCGGATCGCCGAGCGCCGCGAAGACCGTCGCCAGCGTCCCACTGGAGGCGACGACGGCCGGCAGGCTGGCGACGCGCGGTTTCGCGCCTTTACCTTTGCCGCTAGGTGCCGACATGGCGGGCAAGACTTTGCATTTGCGCGTCCCAGCCGCGGGTGTTCATCCGGAAGGCCTCCATGCGGCGGTGCGGCGGCACGCGGTCGAAGCCCGACTCCACGACCTTCAGCAGCGTGCCCGCTCCGGGCGCGTCCTTCAGCGTGAAGGTCACGAGCGTCGGCTCTTCTTTCTCGTAGTCGACGGCAGGGTCGACGCTGTACGGATGCCAGCGGTAGGCAAGCAGATCGGGTGGCTCGACGCGATCGACGACAACGTCGAACCACAGATGCTCGTAGCCCTTGAAGGTGATCTGCCCACGTGCCGGCTGCCCCGGTGCGAAGGTCTGGCCTTTTAGGTCCGCACCGAACCAGGTGCCGAACTCGTCGGGGTTTGACAGGGCGCGCCAGACGCGCTCGCGCGGCGCGTTGATGGTGATCTGGCGCTCGATGCGGTCAGTGTCGGAGGAGAAAGCTGTGCTCATGGCGGCGGGCTCCTTTTCGTCAGGCCGCGACGGCTGCCGGCGCCAGCGCCACCGGCGTGCCGCGACCAGTCTCGACGAGGCCGCGCAGACTTCCCAGGACGTACTGCCAGCAGTCGTTGCACAGGTCGTAGCACTCGAAGGCCGGGACCAGGCCGATGTGCTCGAAGTCGAGAACGGTACGGCCCTGCGCGTCGGCCGACAGACGGAAGATCAGGCGCGTGCCTACCCATTCGTCCTTTCGCGCGAATTGCGCCATGTACGCCGCGGTGCAGAGCCAGCGCACTTCGCGATTGGCCTGCAGGCCCTCGATGCGCATGTCCTTGTGGTTCACGCCGAAGCGAACGTGGAAAGTGCCGCCGACGTGGCGGTCGCCGTCGCAATCCTCGGTCCACCAACCGCGCAGGCCTTCGGGCGTGGTGAGCGCGGCATAGACCGTGGCGACGGGTGCCTCAAGAACGAGGCGTTGCTGATAGTGGTTCATTCGATGCTCCTTTAGGCAACCGGCTGGTTGTGCTTCTCATTGTGCGTGCGTTCTTCCTATAATGCAACCACCGGGTTGCACAAAACCCTGACGCGCCTATGGGTTCTGACACCGAATTCCGCCCGCGACGGCCGGAGCCGGCGCTCTGAGGCATCTACCCCATCTAAATTTTCGCGGCAGGTGTAGAAATGAGCCTGTCTCGCTCGTCAATGTCTGAAACGCAAACGTTTTGCGTTTCAGACTCATCAAAGGCACGACATGAACTACACCATCTTGATCTATGAAAACGCCGCCGGGCTGGCACTTCGCACCGACCCAGCCAAGGCCGCGGCCTACTGGGCGGCGTGGCCTGCTTACGGAAAGGCCCTGAAGGACGCGGGCGTCATGGTCGGCGGCGCCGGGCTCGAGCTGCCACAGAGCGCGACCACGCTTCGCATGCAGGGCGGCAAGCGGCAAGTGCAGGACGGACCGTATGCGGATACCAAGGAGCAACTCGGCGGGTTTTACATCATCGATGTGCCCACCCTCGATGCAGCCCTGGATTGGGGGGCGCGAGTCCCCGCTGCACCCGATAGCGTGATCGAAGTCCGCCCGAACCTGCGGGTGCCTGGCTAGTGCCTGACGTGAACGCGCGCGCGACGGTCGAGCGGGTGGCCAGGGACTCGTCGAGCCGGCTGATCGCCTTCCTCGCCGCGCGCTCCCACGATGTGGCCGCCGCGGAAGACGCTTTGGCAGACGCATTTCAGGCTGCCCTGACGGGCTGGCCAGCTTCCGGCGTCCCCGACAAACCCGAGGCGTGGTTGCTCGTGGCTGCACGCCGAAAGCTCATCGACGCGGCGCGCCACAACCAGGTCCGCGACGAGTCGGTGCCGACCTTGATCGCGGTCGCTGACGAGGCGTATGACGTGGCAAGCGACAGCACTGACTTCCCCGACGAGCGGCTCAAGCTGCTGTTCGTCTGCGCCCACCCCGCCATCGATGCCGCGGCCCGTACGCCCCTGATGCTGCAAACGGTACTGGGACTCGACGCCGCGAGAATCGCGTCTGCATTCGTGACGAAGCCAGCCACCATGGGTCAGCGACTGACCCGAGCGAAAGCGAAGATTCGCGACGCTCGCATCGCGTTCGAGGTCCCCGAGGTACAGGAGCTTCCGGATCGCCTGGATTCCGTCCTGGAGGCGATCTACGCAGCCTATGGCAGCGGCTGGGACGATGTCGTCGGCGCCGACGCGCGACGCAAAGGCCTGGCGACGGAAGCGATTCAGTTGGGCCGCTTGCTCCTGCAACTCATGCCCGCCGAGCCCGAAGTGTCGGGGTTGTTGTCATTGATGTTGCACTGCGAAGCGCGCCGTGACGCGCGCCTCGACGAAAGCGGCAACTACGTGCCATTGTCCCAACAGGACACCGGACGCTGGGCATGGCCTGTGATCGCCGAGGCTCATGAGCTCCTGATGGATGCGGAGCGAGCTGCAAGGATGGGCTGCTTCCAACTGGAGGCCGCGATTCAAAGCGTGCACACGCGCCGTGCAGTGACTGGGCACACGGACTGGGAAGAGATCGCCCTTCTCTACGAAGGCATCGTCAGGCTCGCGCCGACTCTCGGGGCGCGGGTTGGACGGGCCGCTGCGGTTGCGGAGGCACGCGGTGCCGCCAACGGCTGGTCCATGCTGGAGACCATCCGCGACGAGAAGGTGGCCGCATATCAGCCTTACTGGGCGTTGGCTGCGCACCTCCACCGTTCGCTGGGTCGCACAGAGGATGCCCGCGCCGCCTACAGCCGCGCCATCGGCCTGTGCGAAGAGCCGGCAACGCGCAAATACCTGCTGGGCATCGCGTCGAGCGTCTGAGCTCGGCTCGCCTCGACTCCGACGGGTCGGCACCGGTCAGACAGAAAGTTTCCGAGCGGGTGATGTAGAAAACGAGCCACCTCTTTCGTCATCGTCGTGAGCAGGCGATTTGCATGCTCGCCAACAACGAAAGGACACATCATGAGAGTCGTCGTCAACACCCCCGCGGGGAACATCGGGCGAGTCGTCACCGACCGTCTTCTCTCGGCCGGCCAGGCCGTGACCGTCATCAGTCGCCATCGCGACAAGGTGTCGTCTTTCATCGAGCGAGGTGCCCATTGGGTTCCTGGCTCCATCGATGATCCGGTCGTCCTCGACGACGCGTTTAAGGATGCAGACGCGTTGTTCTGGCTGACGCCGTTCGCATTCGACCAGCCGGACTATCTGAACTGGGCCCGTCGGGCCGGGCGGGACGCGGCAAGCGCAGCTCAACGGCATGGCGTGAAGCGCGTCGTGCTCATTTCCAGCGTCGGGGCGCAGCATGCCTCCGGCGTCGGTCCGATTGCCTGCCTGCCTGCGATCGAAGCCGCCTTCAACGCCGCGGTGGCCGACGTGACGTGCCTGCGTGCCGGCACGTTCATGGAGAATTTTTTCAACAATGTCGGCAGCATCGCCGCCAGCAACTGCATCTTTGGACCGCACCCAGCGGCGAGAACGGTCCCGTTCGTAGCGACCCGGGATATCGCCCACAAGGCAGCCGAGGTAGTCCTGGACTCTTCCGCCAGAGGACATCGGATCTTGGGTGTTCACGGCCCTGAAGACCTGGACCACACGCAAGCCGCGCGAATCATCGGCGAGGGGATCGGTCGCCCGGTCAAGTACGTCGAGGTCACCGTCGACCAGGCCAAAGACGGCATGAGCCAGGCGGGCATGCCGCGTTTCGCCGTGGATCTCCTCGCGGACATGTATACGGGCTTCCGCGAGGGGCGGATGACACAGGCTGAGCCGCGCACTCGGGACACGACATCGCCGACTTCGCTTCTGGAGTTTTCGCGGCTGGTTCTCAGGCCTATGGTCGAGGCCGCATCTGCTGGGCAGCGAAGGTAGATTGCATTAATTCGGCAGTGAACCCATCGCGACCGCGCCCGCTGGGCCAGTTGGCTCATCGGGGCGCCGGGCTGCCAGCGGTCCGGTGGCAACTACCGATGCGACCCGCGCGGCGCGTAGTCCACCTCTCGAGCACGTCCTTCAGGTACGCATGGGATCGGGTCAAGTTGAGCCGCGCAGAACGCACGAGGCTCACAACTGCGGCAGCGCGCCTGCCAATGTGAACATGCCATTCGCCGTCAGATCGCGCTGGTTTGGGCGCGGGCAATGCACTCGTCGACACGCCTGGCAAAGAAACGTCTCTCCGCAGGATTGCGCGCCAACGCTAGCGCCGCTTCAAAATGCTCTCTCGCCTCATCCATCGACCCGCGCTGGAAATCGAAGTCACCGAGCGTTGCGAAATAGAACGGGTACGCTGACAGTCGATCTCGGCCTTGGATCGCACCAATCTCGGCAAGTCCGCGATCGGGCCCATCCTTTCGGCCCACGGCGATCGCTCGACTGAGCGCGACCACCGGCGAGGGTCGAAGCGTCAGCAGAATGTCGTACAGGGTGACGATGGCGGCCCAGTCGGTCGCTTCGGGTCTGGGCGCGGAAGCGTGGATGGCTGCAATCGCGGCCTCCAGGTGATATTCGCTCAGATCGGAGCCGGCTGCCGAAAGCTCCAATAGTCTCAGCCCCTCACTGACCAGGCCTGGTCCCACCGGGAGCGATCCTGTTCGTCGTGCGGACTCAAGTCCCCGACGCCGTCCAGCCGGGCAGGAGAGCGTGCCGCCGCCAGGCACATCAAGGCGCCGAGCGCAGCGCTCGACGGTGTCGAGCCGAGGGGGTGATCCAACAGCAGAACGACGAGGCGCATCGCCTCGCGGCAGAACTCGACGCGAACCGTAGACTCCGCAGATGCGCCGTGGTATCCCTCGCTGAACAGGAGATACAGCCCCCGCTGCACCACCGGGAGTCTCGCCGCGAAATCCGGCGGAACCTGTAGGTCGAAAAGCCTCTTCGACCCAGCGAGCACCCTTTTCGCCCGAGTGATCCTCTTTTCCGTCGCTGCTGCGCTGTTCAAGTAGGCGCCGGCAATTTCGCTGGTGCCGAATCCGCACAGGATATGAAGGATGAGCGCGACTTGAGCTTCCTCGGCCAAGCGCGGGTCACAGCACGAGAACATCATGCGAAGCTCGTCGTCCTTGATCGCATTGGGCGCGAAGAGCTCTTCTACCGTCGACGCCAACGTCCATTCGCTGTCGAGCAGGCGCCCGAGCTCGGGCGCGAAAGACCGCGCCGTGCGGTCCCGTCGCAAGATGTCCATCGCGCAGTTCTTTGCCGTGGTCATCAGCCAGCGGCGAAGAGATCACCAACGGCTTCGGTCTGATCGACAGCTTCCGGATCGTCCGTTCGACCCCGACCGGTCGCATGTCCGAAGTCCAGGTCCGGCTCTCCGACTGGATGTTCAAGATCATCCAAGGCTCAGAGGTGCTGACCCTCAGTCGGGACTATTTTCGCCTCCGAAAGCCGATCGAGCGCCGGATCTACGAGATCGCCAGGAAGCACTGTGGCGAGCAGGACGAGTGGCGCATCTCCATCGACCTCCTGCAGAAAAAGACCGGTGTCGAACGGTTTTGTCTACGGACTTCTAACTCAGGACACTAGATGCCCTACTGGATCTCGACGGCCAGGTGTTGGTGATCGACGACTCTGGGTATTGCGTCAAGTTCGTGGTGCACCAAGTGCCAGCAAGCCCCGATAAGCCCCACGGGCTCGACTACACCTTGACCCTTCACGGCCCCAACGGCGCACGCCTGGTCGGCTTTGACAATGCGCACGCCGCGGCGGGGCAGGTAGAGGGGCTGCGAAGGACCACAAGCACCGGCTGCACACAGTCAGGCCTTATGCCTACACAGACGCTGGCACGCTGCTCGCGGCGTTCTGGAACGAAGTTGAATCGCTGATGCGTGAAAGAGGAGTCTGAACATGACGACGCTGAAGGTTGGAATCGCCTCCTACGAGGAGATGAAGACGCGCACGATGGCGATCGCCCGGGGCGAGCTGCGTCCGAAGCCTGGCGATCCCAAGGTCTGGTTCACCTCGCCCGAAAGCTTCGCCAAGCTGCTGTCGAACCGCAACCGCGCCCTGCTGGCCCAGATTGCCGACACGCATCCCTCGTCGTTGCACGAGTTGGCCACCAGCACCGGTCGCACGCCCGGCAACCTCTCGCGCACCCTCAAGACGATGGAACGCTATGGCCTCGTGCGCCTACACAAGGGCGAGCGGGGCAAGCTGCGCCCCGAGGCACCTTATCGAAACGTACAGCTGGAAATGACGCTTTCCTAGCAACGCTGCCTCACTGCGCCGGGGCTGCGCGGTAGCCGGCTTCTGGAAAGCTAGCGTTTTAGGACAGCATCCATAGATACCTGCTGCACCTTGATGGTCAAGGGGGCTGCTGGCTTCATCACCAAGCCCACCAAGCGAAGTTTGGCCTCCTTGGCCGAGTCAATCGCCACCAGATTGCCGCTATAGCGGGTGTTGAAACGGTCGTCGCTGCAGCCTTTGAGTGACACGTCCAGGCTGGCCATATACGGAGCGACGTTTTGAGTGGCCAGTCCAGAAAACCGGCAGCCGCTGGTCGACGCTTGTCCAATCACCTCGCCGCCTCGCCGTCCGGGCGCAACTCGATGACCATCGGCGCCATCGCGTGTGCATCGCCATCCCGAACGCCGTTCAGGCTGAGCTCGAACTGCAAGGGGCCTCGCCAGGCGCCCCGGTAAGTCCCATAGTCGCTTGGAACTCCCGGTAAAGCATTCGAGTGCACCTTCGCCGCAGGGACGGCCGGCGCCGGCGCCGAGCGCGGCAGGGTGCTGAAGCCCTCCGAGGTATCGACCTTCGCGCTGCCCTCTGCGGCGCCGCTGCAGGCCGCGTCCTGGTAGGTCACCTTGCCCTTCGAGTCAACGCAACGATTTGGGGCGGCGACAACCTGGCAGCAAAGGGACGCGCCGGCAACGACGAGAAGGACGTGTTTCATCGTGCGGACTGTAGAAAGGCCGGGCTTCGGCCGCGCGGTACTTTCTCTCGCCTCCCTCAGAAACCTGGGCAGCACTGAACAGGCGTTTGCCCTCCATCACACAACCGCGGCGCCGCTGGAGGGGCGGGGGTTGACCGCCAGATAGCCACATGATTACCGCCGCTTATCAACGGGGTGAAGGCTGCGGACGCGTCAGATCGCGTCGAGCGGGCTGCGAATCCCTCTGCCTCCGCGGTTGAGTCACGTGCGTGTAGATCATCGGCGACGGCCTTTTGCACCGAGGCCTCATGCAAGTGATGGCGGCGCACAACCTGGCTGCGCGGATTCAGTGAGCGCGTCGTGCTCGGAAACACCACCGCCAGCCTCAGGTGCGCGCGGCGTTGCGGTACTTGAGGCCAAGGCATCAGGGAGCCAGACCTGTCAAAAGCCAGCCTCAAGGCGAAATCGCGATGCGTCGGTGATCCCTTTTCGAATCCGTTTGCGTCTTTGTCTTCAGCAAGCCGTGCAAGCGTCGCGCGGCCGAGGAGCCATCGATGCAGATCCGACCCCGCCTATCGACCCGGCGCAGCGCGCCCCTCGTCTTCGCCGCGGCGGCGCTCTTCGCCGCCGCCGCAGCACCGGCCGAAGCCGCCGACGTCGACGTCGGCATCGGCATCGGCGGCGGCATCGGCGCCGCCGACGGCCGCGTCGACTGCGTCGCCTCGTTCCCCTGCGACCGCAGCAGCACGTCCTGGAAGTTGTTCGTCGACTGGCGGCCGACCGACGCCTTCGACCTGCAAGCGGTCGGCTTCGGCGCCGGCCGGTTCAAGGGCGGCGACACCGCGCCGAGCGGCGCCGCTTTCGGTGGCAGCTTCAAGGTCGACGGCCTCGGCTTCACGGGCGGCTATCGCTGGGTGATCGCGCCGGCGTGGAGCCTAGTCGGCCGCGCCGGCCTGGCCAGCGTGCGCACGCGCTTCGAATACGCCGACAGCAGCCTGGGCGCCGTGAGCAAGACGACCGTGCAGCCGCTGCTCGGCCTCGGCCTGGCGTGGCAGCTCACACCCGCCGTCGGGGTCGGCCTCGACTACGACGTGACGCGCTTCAAGGCGCACAGCACCCAGGGGGCGCTGCACATGCTCGGCGTCACTGCGCAGTACTCGTTCTGAACGACCGGAGGCCTTCATGAAGCTCGCTCACCTCTTCGCTTCGACGCTCGCGCTGCGGCTCGGCGCCGTGCTCGCCTCGGCCTGCCTCGCGCTCACCGCCTGTGGCGGCAGTGCCGACGCGCCGCCGCCTCCGGGGGGCGGCGAGCCGCCGACGATCACACAACAGCCGGCCGACGTGTCGGTTGCCGCGGGCCAGCCGGCCAGTTTCAGCGTCGTCGCGACCGGCGATGCGCCGCTCGCTTATCAGTGGCAGCGAGGCGGCGCCGACATCGCCGGCGCGACCGGTGCGACCTACACGCTGGCCGCGGCAGCGGCGGGCGACAACGGTGCCGTGTTCAAGGTCGTCGTCGGCAACGGCGCGGGCAACGCAACGAGCAGCGCCGCGACGCTGACGGTGACGGCGAGCGTGCCCGCGCCGACGATCACCTCCTTCACCGCGACACCGGCGAACTTGCCGATCGGCGGCGGCAGCGTGACGCTCAACTGGGCGTCTTCGGGCGCAACGACGCTGTCGATCGACAACGGCGTCGGCGATGTCAGCGGGCTGACGAGCAAGGCCGTCAACGTCGCGGCCAACACGACCTTCACGCTCACGGCGACCAATGCCATCGGCTCGGCCAGCGCCGCGACGACGGTGAGCCTGGCCGCCGCAGCCGACCGCTTCGTCGATCCGGTCAACGGCGACGATGCCAACGCCTGCACTGCCGCCGCGCCTTGCCGCTCGATCGGCAAGTCGCTGACCGGCGCGCCGCCGGGCTCGACGCTC
>JBDTIO010000622.1:0-6294 GCA_039936375.1 Caldimonas sp.
TCGGCGCCTTCGAGCAGAACGACCCGGGCCCGCGACGGCTCGATGTGCCGGAACTGGTGACGCAGCGTGTGCTGGGCGATCTCGGTCATGGTGCCGGCCATCTCGACGCCGGTCGGCCCGCCGCCGATGACGGCGAAGGTCATCCATGCGTCGCGCTCGGCACCGGCATCAAGCCGCTCGGCGTGCTCGTAGGCGCCGATGATGCGGGCGCGGATGTCGAACGCGTCGGCGAGCGTCTTCAGCCCCGGCGCGAAACGCGCCCATTCGTCGTGGCCGAAGTAGCTGTCGATGGCGCCGGCGGCAACGATGAGGTGGTCGTAGCCCAGGCGCTGGCCGCCGTCGAGGCCGACGCTTCGCGCGGCGACGTCGATGTGCTCGGCGGTGGCCTGCAGGATCGTCAGGTGGCCGCGCCTCATCTCGTCGCGCAGGACATGGCGGATCGGCGCGCTGATCGCCGGCGCGCTGAGCCCGGCGGTCGCCACCTGGTAGAGCAGCGGCTGGAACAGATGGTGGTTGGTGCGGTCGACGAGCGTGACCTCGACTTCGGCTTTCGCCAGCGCGCGCACCGCCTTGAGGCCGCCGAAGCCGCAGCCGATCACCAGCACGCGCGGCAGCGGCGTCACGGCTTGCGAGGAATGCGATCGCTCATGCCCCGCATTCTGTCTTGTCGAAGCCGCGACGCTATGCTTCATCGGCTATGCGCCTCCTCCTCGTCGAAGACGATCGCATGATCGGCGACAGCCTGCAGCGAGCCCTGCGACTCGAAGGCTACGCCGTCGACTGGGTGCGCGATGCGGCGGCGGCCGACGGCACGCTGGCGAGCGAGCGTTTCGATCTCGTCCTGCTCGATCTCGGCCTGCCACCGCGACCCGCGGGCGCCGCCAAGGCCGCCGACGGGCTCGACGTGCTGCGCGCGATGCGAGCCCGGCACGATGCGACCCCGGTGATCGTGCTGACGGCGCGCGACGCGCGCGGCGATCGCGTCGCCGGCCTCGATGCCGGTGCCGACGATTACCTCGTCAAGCCGTTCGAGCTCGACGAGCTGAATGCGCGCATCCGTGCCGTACTGCGTCGCCACGCCGGCCGGGGCGAGCCTCTGCTGTCGGCTTCCGGCGTCACGCTCGATCCGGCCAACCGCCGCGTCATGCAGGCCGGCGTCGCGGTCGTGCTTTCGGCGCGCGAGTTCGCGGTGCTCGAGGCGCTGATGACCAAGCCGGGCGCCGTGCTCTCGCGCACCCAGCTCGAAGATCGCCTCTACGGCTGGGGCGAAGAGATCGAGAGCAACGCCATCTCGGTCTACGTGCACCAGTTGCGCAGGAAGCTCGGCAGCGAGTTCATCCGCAACGCGCGCGGCGTCGGCTATTTCGTCGAGCCATGAGCCTCGCCCGGCCGCCCGAAGTGGCTCATTCCCCCTCGGCGGGACCAGCCGCAGGCCGTACGGTGCACCAATGACGTCGATCCGGGTCCGTCTCCTGGTGTCGTTGCTGGCGTTGCTTGCGCTTGCCGCCGCGGCGATGGGCATCGTCACTTATCGCAACGTGCTCGGTGAGACCGAGGCGATCTTCGACTATCAACTGCAGCAGATGGCGCTGTCGTTGCGCGACCAGGGCGAGATCGCGGCGGCCCAGGTCGACAACTTCGCCGACACACGGCTCGATTTCGTGGTGCAGATATGGACCGTCGACGGCCGCAGCATCTACCAGTCGCGGCCGCATTCGACCCTGCCGGCGCGCGCGCTGCTCGGCCTGGCGACGCTCGACGTCGATGGCCGCGCCTGGCGCACCTTCAGCGTGGCAACCGGTGATCGCGTCATCCAGATCGCCCAGCCGGTCGAGATCCGCTCCCGGCTCGCCGCGCGGGCGGCCTGGCGCAGCATCCTTCCGCTGCTGCTGATGGCGCCGCTGGCGGCCATCGGAATCTGGTGGCTGGCGGCGCGAAACCTCGCGCCGCTCGACCGCCTCGCTGGCGAAGTTCGCTCGCGCGACGAGCAGTCGCTGGCGCCGCTCGCTGTCGGCGGCCTGCCCGACGAGGTTTCGCCGCTGGCGCGCGCCCTCAACGCCTTGCTGGAGCGACTGCGCCACTCGCTCGACACGCAGCGCGCCTTCGTCGCCGACGCAGCCCACGAGCTGCGCTCGCCGCTGACGGCGCTCAAGCTTCAGCTCGAGCTGTTGCGCCGGGCCGGCAGCGATGCCGAGCGCAAAGCAGCGGGCGATGCGATCGGCGCCGGCATCGACCGGGCGACCCGCCTCGTCGAACAACTCCTGGCGCTGGCGCGCAGCGAGCCCGGCGCGGCGCCGGCGCTGAAGGAACGAATCGATCTGGTCGAACTCGTGCGCACGGCCGTCGCCGAGACGATCCCGTTCGCCCGCTCGCGCGGCGTCCGCTTCGAGCTCGTCGCCGTGGCCCCGGCTTTCGTTGCCGCCGAGGCGGCATCGCTGGCGCTGCTGGTGCGCAATCTCGTCGACAACGCTGCGCGCTACTCGCCTTCCGGCTCGCAAGTCGACGTCGCAGTGACGTCTGTGCCCGGGCACGTGCTGTTGCGCATCGACGATGCCGGCCCCGGCATTGCCGAGGCCGAGCGCGAGCGTGTGTTCGACCGCTTCTACCGCCGCGCCGAGCACGACGAGCTAGGCAGCGGCCTCGGCCTGGCCATCGTCAAGAGCGTCGCTGCCACCCACGGCGCGGCCGTGACGCTCGACCGCTCTCCGGCAGGGGGCTTGCGAGTCGACGTGCGCTTCGCGGCGGCGCCGGTCTTAACCTCGGCCTAATCCTTTCCTAATCGTCTTCTAACTATGGGCCTCTATCTTCGCCTGCGAGTGCGGAATCTTCCGCAAGGCTTGTTCGAGCTGGAGACACCATGAATCTGAAACCTCTGAGCGCCGCATTGGTCGGTGCCGGCCTCGCCGTAGTTGGTACGGCGGGTGCCTTCGATCTGCCGCACTGGTTGAAGGGCGACCCGAGGGGTGACACGCAAGTGGTTGCGGCAACGGTAGCCCCCGAGCGCGTCGTACCGGCGGTGCCGCTCATCGCGGCGCCCGGCCAGGTGCCCAACTACCGGGCCATCGTCAAGCAGTCGGCGCCAGCCGTCGTCGGCATCACTGTCGAGGGCACGCACAAGATGTCGGCCGAAGAGCAGGGTCTGCCCGACGGCATGGAGAACGACCCCTTCTTCAAATTCTTTCGCGGCATGCCGGGCTTCTCGCAGCGCGGCGGGCAAGGCGCACAGGCCACGCCGTTCAAGGGCCTCGGCTCCGGCTTCATCATCAGCTCGAACGGCCTGATCCTGACCAACGCGCACGTCGTTCGCGAGGCAAAGGACGTGACCGTCAAGCTGTCGGACCGGCGTGAGTTCACGGCCAAGGTGCTGGGCATCGACACGACCACCGACATCGCGGTGCTGAAGATCGACGCCAAGGACCTGCCGGTCGTTCGCCTTGGCGATCCGAAGACTCTCGAGGTGGGCGATCCGGTGCTCGCCATCGGCGCTCCCTACGGGCTCGAGCAGACGGCGACCTCGGGCATTGTCAGTGCCAAGGGCCGCTCGCTCGGCGGCGCCGATGCGGTCGTGCCCTTCATCCAGACCGACGCGGCGGTCAACCCGGGCAATTCCGGCGGCCCGCTGTTTGACGGCACCGGCTCGGTCGTCGGCATCAACGCGCAGATCTACTCGCGCAGCGGCGGCTTCCAGGGCCTGTCGTTCGCGATCCCGATCGACGTCGCGCTCAAGGTCGAAAGCCAGATCGTCGCCACCGGCAAAGCCACCCACGGCCGTCTCGGCGTGACCGTGCAGGATCTCAACCAGTCGCTGGCCGATTCGTTCGGCATCAAGCGCGTCGACGGCGCCCTCGTCTCCAACATCGCTCCCGGAAGCGCCGCTGCCTCGGCCGGCCTGAAGCCGGGCGACGTCATCACTGACGTCAACGGCGAACCGGTGCTCGGCTCGGGCAGCCTGTCGAGCTTGATCGGCATGTCGGCACCCGGCGAGCACGTCAAGCTGAAGATCTGGCGCGATCACGCCGAGCGCACCATCGAAGCCAAGCTCGGCGGAGCCAGCGACGCCGACAAGGAAGTGGCGGACGCGGGCGGATCGGCCGAAGGCGGCCAGCTCGGCCTCGCCCTGCGGCCGCTGACGAATGACGAGAAGCGCGAGGCGAAGATCGACGGCGGCATGGTGGTCGAAAACGTCGACGGCGCTGCCGCTCGTGCCGGCATTCAGCAAGGCGACGTGTTGCTCGCCATCAACGGCAAGTCGGTGCAGTCGATCGAGCAATTGAAGAGCGTGCTGTCTGGCAAGCCCAAGAGCGTGGCTTTGCTGGTGCAGCGGGACGGCGAGAAGATCTTTGTGCCGGTGAAGATCGGCTGAAGAGACAGCCCCTTCGTCAATCAAAGAACGCCGGCTTTGTGCCGGCGTTCTTTTTGGCCGCGTCGCAGCTACGCCGGTGATCCGAGGAAACAGGCCACGTTACTGCACCGGCGCAACCAGTGTGCGCTGAATCCAGGCCCCGCTGAAATTGGCGCCGTCGACTCTCACAAAGCCATCTTGGGTCTCGCCGCTGCGACCAGTCCGTCCGAGTTTTGAAGCGTGGTGATAACGCGGCTCTTGTTGCTCGTAGATTGGTAGACGTCGACGTTTCCGATATTGGAGGTCTTAAGAGTCGACAACATCTCTGTAGTGTCTTATAACTAGGGCCGATTGAGATCAGATTAGCTAAAAGTCTCCACCGCGCATCTTGTAGTCCCAGCAACGTTTGACACGAGCCACCCGATGGAACGGTCAGGGGACACGGAAGAACCGACCTAGAACCGCAACCATACCTACGAATAGCGCGAGAAAGTAGACGGCCATGAGCCCGACGAACGGACTTTGCTCCAGGTGCGGCGGACGCTGCGCATTTGCTTGCACGACAAGCCAATGAAGAACGCAAAGCAGCCCGAGCGTTGCATAAGCTGCCCAGACGCCGAACCTTTCGAGGCGGACGAGCGTGGCGGCCCGTCGCTCCGGGGCGAGCCAATACTGCCTATTCGGAAGATTGACGAACTGAACCGGCAGCCGCGAAGCCAGCCACCCCAGCGAATAGAGCAGGGCCGGCACCAGGAGCACGACGGCAAGCATGAACCCGACAAACTCTCCGCGAGGCATGAAGCCATTGGCAACGCCGCCGGAGACGAAATGCGACGCGACGACTTCAGGCAGGGCACCTGAGCTCCACCAGACGAAGACCGCACCTGCCGCGAGAAACACAAGGAACACTGCGTGCATGATCAGCCTTCGCTTGGTGTTCCCCAACGTTGGACATGAGCGGCGGGCGACAGCAGGCGAAGCTTGATGTTGCACATCCGCTCGATGGAAGGGTTAGGTTCCTGCCTCACGAAGAGCGACCGACAGAACTGCGGCGATAGCGAAAGAGTCTTGCCGGCAAGAACAGCACCGCTCGCAGCAGCGCAAACAGAGCTTCAAACGTGACGCCGATCAAGCGAAACGGCAGCGAGATGAGCCAGACGACGGGCCAAAGGACGAGTGCCAACAGCGCCAGTGGCCAGCACAGAACAAGCAAGATGCACCAAGCGACAAACCGCAGCATGGATGACCTCTCGTGAGCCTAGTGACGGTGCAAGCCTAACGCTTCCGATGAGGCTAGCTCGGGCGCGCTCGCCGCACAGGCTGCGCACACGCATGCACGACCGCGCGACTCTTCCGGAATGCGCGACAAGAGCGCCGGGCCGAACGAGACCGAGACACACCAGCATGGCTCTGCTGCGCCGGCCAGCATGGCACACGTATTGGCATTGCCGCACAACGGGCAATGAGCGGCTTTATCTGGCTGAACAACTCGCACAAGGGGCTTTAACGAATGGAAGGGACTTCCCCGTCCCGAGCTAGCCGCATAGCGGCGACCGGCAACGAGTGCCACGATGGGAAGTGCAGGTTCTCATCAACTCTCACTCCGGAAGGGGAAGTCATGTCCATTCTCTACGTTGGAATCGATCTCGCCAAGAACGTGTTTGCACTGCACGGCGTCGACGAGGCCGGGCGGGTCGACCTGCGGCGCCCGAGCGTAGCTCGCGCCAAGCTGCACGCCGTCGTGGCCGCCTTGGCGCCGTGTACGGTGGCGATGGAAGCGTGCAGCGGTGCGCATCACTGGGCACGGCTGTTCGCTCAGTCGGGTCACACCGTCAAGCTGATGGCGCCCAAGCTGGTGGCGCCCTACCGGATGAGCGGCACGCGCGGGAAGAACGACGCGGCCGACGCCGCGGCGATCTGCGAAGCCGCGCAGCGCCCGAACATGCGGTTGT
>JBDTIO010000623.1:0-4516 GCA_039936375.1 Caldimonas sp.
ACTGGCGAAAGCGCGCCCCCGGCCTGAGCTGCCGTTGTCTTGGCTGCCCGGGCGAGCCGGTTGACCAGGGCGGCGTTACGGAGTCGGCGCAGTTCGACCGGAAGCGCCGAGAGCGCGATCTCGCCGAGGCTGCGCTGGTAATACGCCGCGGTAAATTCCGCCAGCGCTCGCCATGGCGCCGACAGGGGCGCGATCGCGTCGCAGACTTCGACGACAAGGCGAACCTCGCTGTCGGCAGCGTCGGTGGCTTCCGCGGACCAGACGATCCCGGCCACCTCGCGCTGGCCCAAGGGCACGTGGACCAATGTTCCTTCGAGGAGCGGGCGCTCGCTGAAATAGCTGAGGGTAGGGCTCAGCGCGGCATGCAAGGGGGCGTCGACGGCGACGGCCACCACTCCCGGCGAGAGGCACATTTCAGCCTCTTCGCCACCGGCGCGCCGCTTGAACTAAGGCCCGTAAGTCCATGATTCGGGCCCGCTTTTGCTTTTCTCCACCGTAGCTGTGGGTAACTTTGTGGAAAACGAGCCTCGGCGGCTCGCAAAGGCTTGCTGCGTCTCGGTTGCCGACATCTTGCCCGCTTTCGCGGCAAGCAAACGATGTCAATGAAATCAACAACTTAGCCACGTCCCTGAAAATCGCCTTGATGCGGTGCAGCACCTCGGCGGGAATTTATGACAGATCAAAGTCATGGGGATAAGTCAAGCCCTGAGCGCTCACTCACCGCGTTTCCACGGGGTACAGGCGTGGGCTGTGACTTTCATCACGCCCCGGCTGGGAGATGGTAGGGACGGGACAACTGGTGAACCGCCTCCACCAGCACGCTCACTTGCTCTGGCGGCGTGTGCTGGCTGATGCCGTGGCCGAGGTTGAAGATGTGGCCGTTGCGCAGGCCCGCGGGTGCCGCATGGAAGCTGGAGAGCACGGAACCGACCTCCCGACGTATTGCCGTCGACCCGCCGAACAACACGTTCGGATCGAGGTTGCCTTGCAGGGCGACCCCATCGCCGACACGGGTTCGCGCCTGACCGAGATGAACGGTCCAGTCGACCCCGACGACATCGGCTCGGAGATTGCCGATCTGCTCCAGCCACGGACCACCACCTTTGGTGAAGACGATGTGCGGTACGCGACGGCCGTCGGCATCGCGTTTCAGCTGCCGCAGCACGCGCTCGGTGTACGCCAGACTGAAGGCCTGGAACGCGCCATCGGCGAGGACGCCGCCCCAGCTGTCGAAGATCATCACTGCCTGAGCGCCGGCGTCGATCTGGGCGTTGAGATACAGAGCGACCGCCTCGGCATTGATGGCAAGGATCCGGTGCAGCAGGTCCGGCCGTGCATAGAGCATGGTCTTGATCAGGCGGTAGTCGTCGGAGCCGGCGCCTTCCACCATGTAGCAGGCGAGCGTCCACGGACTGCCTGAAAAGCCGATCAGCGGGACGCGGCCGGCGAGTGCCTTGCGAATCGAGGAGACGGCATCGAAGACGTAGCGCAGCTTGGCCATGTCCGGCACGGCCAGCAGGGCGACCGCGGCTTCGTCGCGCAGGGGCCGCTCGAAACGCGGCCCCTCGCCTTCGACGAAGCCAAGGCCGAGGCCCATCGCGTCGGGAACGGTCAGGATGTCGCTGAAGAGAATCGCCGCGTCGAGCGCGAAGCGATCAAGCGGCTGCAGCGTCACCTCCGTCGCGAAATCCGGACTCGTCGCCAAGCCCATGAAGCTGCCGGCGCGGGCCCGCGTGGCCCGGTACTCCGGAAGATAGCGGCCGGCTTGCCGCATCAACCAGACCGGAGTAAACGGCACCGGCTCCGACAGGCAGGCGCGCAGGAAGGCGTCGTTTTGCAGCGGCGAGGGCATCGTCCATTGTCGCAAAGGCTTCGTGACCCGGCGAAGCCAGGACAGGCGAGAACATAATCGCCGCCACCGCTCGAGGCGCACTTGAGAACGAGGGCTGCCAATGCTTGCCAACGACGTTCTGCACACCATCGGCAACACGCCGCATATCCGCATCAATCGACTGTTCGGCGGGTCGCACAGCGTCTACATCAAGAGTGAGCGATCGAACCCCGGCGGCTCGATCAAGGATCGCATCGCGCTGGCGATGGTCGAGGCCGCCGAGGCATCAGGGGCGTTGAAGCCGGGAGCCACCATCGTCGAGCCGACCTCGGGAAACACCGGCGTCGGCCTCGCCATGGTTGCCGCGGTGAAGGGCTACCGCATCATTCTCGTGATGCCCGACAGCATGAGCGTCGAAAGGCGCCGGCTGATGCTCGCCTACGGCGCCCGCTTCGAACTGACGCCGCGCGAAAAAGGCATGAACGCCTCGATCGCGCGGGCCCGCGAAATCGTCGCCGCCATCCCCGGCGCGTGGATGCCGCAGCAGTTCGAGAACGTCGCCAACATCGAGGTCCATGCGCGGACCACGGCCGAAGAGATCGCCGCTGATTTTCCGAGTGGCGTCGATGCGCTCATCACCGGCGTCGGCACCGGCGGCCATATCACCGGCTGTGCACAGGTGTTGAAGAAGATGTGGCCCAGGCTCAAGGTCTTCGCCGTCGAGCCCACCGCATCGCCGGTGATCAGCGGCGGCCAGCCCGGCCCGCACACCATCCAGGGCATCGGTGCCGGTTTTGTGCCGATGAATCTGCACGTCGAACTGCTCGACGGCGTGATCCAGGTCGAGGCCGAGGCAGCGCGCGAGATGGCGCGGCGCTCGGCCCGCGAAGAAGGAATCCTCGTCGGCATTTCATCGGGTGCGACGCTTGCCGCGATCGCCCAGAAGCTGCCCGAGCTCGCCGCCGGTTCGACCGTGCTCGGCTTCAACTACGACACCGGCGAGCGCTACCTTTCGATCGAAGGCTTCTTGCCCACCGAATGAAGCCGCCCGTTCTGATCATCGAAGACGAGCCCGGCATCGCCGATACGCTGCAATACGCATTGCGTACCGAGGGCTTCGAGCCCGCCTGGTGCGCCACGGGCGAAGAAGCGCTGGCGCACATCTTCAGTTCTGCGCCGGCACTCGTCATCCTCGATGTCGGCCTGCCCGACGCGAGCGGCTTCGAAGTCTTCAAACGCATTCGCGAGACGAGCGACGTGCCCGTCATCTTCCTGACGGCGCGCAGCGACGAGATCGATCGCGTTGTCGGCCTTGAGCTGGGCGCCGACGACTATGTGGCCAAGCCGTTTTCGCCGCGCGAGCTGGTGGCACGCGTCCGCGGCATTTTGCGCCGCAGCGCCGCCAAGCCTGGCGTCGCCGCGCTGCCCACGGTCGCCGCACCGGCCGCCCCCGAAGCGGCGGCCGCGCCACCGGCCATCGTCGTCGACGAGAGCCGGATGCAGATCCGTTATTACGGACGGCCGCTCGAGCTTTCGCGCTACGAGTTTCATCTTCTCAAGACGCTCGCGGCGCGGCCGGGCCACGTGTTCTCGCGTGACGCGCTGCTCGAGCGGGTCTGGGGCAACGACACCGAGAGCATGGACCGCACCGTCGACGCCCACGTAAAGACGCTGCGCGCCAAGATGAAGGTCGTCGCACCGAACGAGGAGCCGATCCGGACCCATCGCGGCAGCGGCTATGCCCTCGCCGAAGACCTGCCGCTCGCGCCGACGCCTGCAACGCGAGGAAGCTGAATCGGCAGCTTCCATGGTGACCATGCAACAGCGCCGGCAGGCAAAAGAAGGCGACATGAACAATCCATATCCGGCACGGCCGGACGTTCTCGCCTTTCTCGCTTGTTTCCCGGCTGCGATCGGCATCGCTCGTGCCGCCGAGGCGACTCCGCGGACCTATGCCGTCCTCTCTCTCGTCGGCGATCAGCTGACGATCGTGACGCGGCGATTGACCACCGGCACGCAACTTGACCCGAACGATCACCACGTCATGGCGGTGGACAACGGCTCACTCGATGGCGTGATCGCTGCCGCGGCGGAAAGCGCGATCACCTCCGCCAATCCTTCGTCACAGTGGCTGAACTTTTCGATACGCGACCCGCGTCTGTTCGCATTGCAGGAGCAACTGCTTTCGCCCGGGGACGCGAGTGACGCCTTGCGCGAGGCGCTGCGCGGGTTGCTCGTCAAGGCGGGAGCGACGCGTCTCATCGTCGTGACCAAATGGCGTGCCGAGGCCGACTTCAGGCTGGTCGACGACAGTGTCGGCGCCGGCAAGATCATGGGCCTCGGCTTTTACGTCGACGACGTCACGAGGACGCACTTGCTGTCGACGGGTGAGGATTCGGTCGGCTTCATCGCCCCGTTCGCCTACCTCAAGGTCTCTCTCCTCGATGCGGCAACGCTGAAGCTCATCGCATCCAGGGTGGCCACCACGTCCTCTTTCTGGACGCCTGCCGAAACGAAAAACGCGGCCTCCGCCTGGGAGATCATGACGGTGAAGGAAAAATCCCAGGAACTCGACAGCGTCATCCGACAAGCGGTGTCGAAAGCGACGGGCGAGTTACTTGCCGAGCCCTGACGTGGCCGCGTGGCCGCCGCCGCACCCGACGTGACGCGCCGCAACCGCATCTT
>JBDTIO010000624.1:0-7438 GCA_039936375.1 Caldimonas sp.
TCTCGACCGAATCGGACAGGTCGACGCGGCGCGATCCGCCGACGAGGCCCAGGGGCAGCTTGAAGATGTGGGTCGTCGGCGTCGCGCCATGCGGGCGGCACCAGCGGCGGCGCACCTTCGTGAGCGCCGTCTTCTCCTGCGCGCCGGCGAGCGAGATCCGGAACAGATCGTCGTCGTCGTCCCTCATGCCGAGCGCCGTCTCGGACGGTACGGCGACTAGCAGGTCGTGGACCTCTCGGGTAGTCAGCGGCTCGCAGTCGACATGATTCCAGCCTGTCGGCTCCATGCCGTCTGGAAGGAGCTGCACGGCGCCGACGCAGTCGCGGCCGATCGCCTCGAGCAGCGGGAACGTCTCGGCGCTCCTGGTCCGGAAGCGCCGACTCAAGCGATTTCGGATGCTGTCGTTGTCGGGCAGCAGGTTGTCGAACCAGTTCGCGACGACCGGCCCGCGGATCTCGCGCGAGCCGGTGATGGGCAACGACAGGGACAAGGAGCGAACCTTGTCCGACTGCAGCCATGAGCTCGCGTAGGTGAGGGTGCTCGTGCCTCGCTCGACCGACCAGTGGCCGACGAGCTCACCATTCATCCAGATGCCGAGCTTCGAGCTCACCAGGAGCCCTTCCTCGCGGCAAGGCGATGGCCTGGCGCGGCGCCTTGCGCCTTGCCGGATGCCACACGGGGCTTCTTGCGGCCCGCAGGACGCGGTGCGGGCGTTACCCGCTCCGGCGCCCGCTCGGCAGACGCTGAGGAGCCTTCAAGGTCGCGCACGACCAGGCCCGCGCCTAGCGCGGACAGCAGCCGAACGAGCTGCTCGACGCTCACTAGCCCGGGTCTGGCCTCGATTTCGGCCACGCGGACCTGACCGATGCCGAGCCGTTGCCCGAGCTGGGCCTGGGTGAGCCCACGCTGCTTACGCAGGGACCGCAGGTGCGCTCGCAGCTGGTCCGGGAGGCGGATGGGATAGTCCATGGGGTGGCGCTTGCGAAGGACGTATTAATATCGGCTTGAGACGATGTAGTCAGTATATCGTTCCTAGGCGATCTATGGAAGTATCGCCCTGGGGCGATGGATGCGCGTGACTGGCGTTGTCTCTGGCGGCGCTGCGTTGGAACGGCTATCGCTCGAGCAATCGATACATCGTATTCCAGCTGTTGCCGAATACCGTTGGCCTCGGACCCGAGGTTTGGCGCGTGCTTTCGAAAGGCCACGACATCCGAAATCTTGGCGAGTACCGGGGCGATCTGAACGTCGACCACCGGATAGTCGACGACCTGATCGTCGCGTGCCAGGCCGTGGCAAGCAAGGTCGACGGGCTGAAGCCGCTCGTCAAGTGATGGCCCCGGGTTGGCGGCGAACTCCGCCACAACGGACGGACCAGCGTGCTGGAAATTAGCCGAAATCCAGCAGCAAATCGGAGGCGGTTGCAGTCCACACTGATTCTTCGGCCAAGCCTGCTTGGAGGCAAGCATGAACGACAACGAACTCATCGGCCCCATCGACGGCAATCGCGGCGGTCGCCCATCTCGTCCGCCAGAGAGCCGGCAGTCTCAGGACGTCCATGAAGGTCTCGAGCGATGAAATTTCGAGGGAATTTCATCGCAGTTGGCCCGGCGAATTCGCTCAATGATCAAGAGCGCACATATCACGAATCTGACGCGATAAAGCCGAGAGAATTTAGGCGAATCCTCACGGCAAATCGGAGCGATTCGCTGCCTAGACTGTTTCGCGCAAGGCCTGCCAGCAATCTTGTTTCCGGAGTCACTCATGGACCACAACGAGCCCCTACGTTCTGCAGAGTGGGCTGGACCCATTCCTCCATTCATGCGCCTGCCGGATGTTCTGCAGGCGACAGGTCTGGCCCGCTCGACGGTCTACCGGATGGTGGCCGAGCACACCTTCCCAGCGCCGGTCAAGTTGTCCCGACGAGCGATCGGCTGGTCCCAAAACGACGTGGCGCATTGGGTTTCAAGTCGTCCCAGCACGTCCCGGCCCTGATGGGCCGGTTTGCTCCGCTCCTCGTCATCGATCGCTTCAGTGCCAGCCATCATGGCAGGAGTCTCGCGGGACCGAATCACGATCGACCTCGGCGGACTCGGTCCGGCCCTTCGTGCGCACGCGCAAGTCCGGCAGCTGACGGTCGCAGCCGCCGCGCGCTCGGCTCTCGCGGCGGCGCTCCAGGACGCTTCGTCTGCGGATGCGAGCGGGGTTGACAACGAACACGACCAAGTCGCGGATCGCTCCGTCAAGCTGACGCTGCGACTGCGTCGTAGCGCGGCGAATCGATTGGCGACCCGTGCTCGAGCCGCGGGTCTGCCGTACGGCGCTTACCTGGCGACTTTGCTCGACGGCACGCCGGCGCCGCCGCTCGCTGCCGACCACGCGGCCGCCGTCACGGCGCTTGGCGTCTCCACCGAGCGGCTTGCTGTGGTCTCAGCCGACGTCAACGAGCTGATCCGCGTTCTCGGCCGCGGCGGCATGCCAGCGTCTCGGCAGTTCGACGATCGCATGGCCGGCGTTGCTGGAGACGTGCGCCAGCACCTCGTGCTTGCGTCACGGCTGATAACCGCTCTGAAGCCCGCGGCGCGGCTGAGGCAGCAATCCGGCAGACGAACCGACCACTGGCTGCGCCTTCCATGAACACCCATCCGAATGTCGACGGCATCCTCGTCCAGTGGGGCGAGAGACTCTTCTACCCGGGCAACCGCATCGTCCGGCCGGCGCACACACCGCGGCTGTCGGGGAGCGTGGGCCAACGGGCTGCGGCAATCCGCCGGCACATCCATGCCACGGTCGTTCGGCGGGCCCCGCAGGTGATGGTCAAGGTCACGGGCGGCGGCCGCGGCATGGCGGCGATTGCCGCGCACTTTCGCTACATCAGCAGGAACGGGCAGCGACCGTTCGAGGACGACCGCGGCGTCGTTCGCGAAGGCAAGGACGCGCTGCATGACCTGGCCGAGCAGTGGCGCTACGGCGGCTCGTTCATCGACGAGACGAGTCCGCGGCGGGAAGCCTTCAACCTCATGCTGTCGATGCCTCGCGGCACCGACCCGCTCGTCGTGCAGCGTGCGGCGAGAGAGTTCGCCAAGGCCGAGCTCGGCGAGCACCGCTACGTCATGGTGCTGCACGACCACCAGGCCAACCCGCACGTGCACATCAGCGTGCGCGCCGAATCGCAACATGGCAAGCGGCTCAATCCGCGCAAGGCGGACCTGCAGCGCTGGCGCGGGACGTTTGCCGAGAAGCTCCGCGGCTGGGGCATCGAGGCCGAGGCGACGCGACAGGCGGCCCGAGGCGCCATTCGCAACTACGCTGCCATCTGGTGCGTCAAGGCCGAGGCGGACCGGCATCTCACGACGCCCAGGGCGACCGAAAAGTCCGGTGATGGCTTCATGAGGAGCCAAGCCCTGGCCATACAGGCATGGGCCCGGATCATCGACGGGCTGTCCCATTCCGAAAGCCCCGAGGACCGCGCCCTTGCGGTGCGAGTCGACCGCTTCGTCCGCACGACGCCCTTCGCGGTCGATCACATGCGCAAGCGCGATCGAGCCAAGGGGCAGGAGCCCACCTATCCGGTCCGCGAGATGCAGCGTGTCGTGACGAAGGTTCGAAATGATCCGGAGATCGAGCGATAGCTCGCTGGCCATGAAGACAAACGCGCGGCCCGTTCCCGTGCCCGGGGTTCGCGGTCTTTTATTCCTTCACGCTGCGCGTGAACGAGACCGCCGCCGAACTGGCCCACGTTCCTCGCAGCGCCCTGCGCTGCTCCCGCCGGGCCAGATCGGCGCCCCGGCCACCCGCCACGCCCGATGCCGGGCCGCTGAAGGCAAGGCATTACGGGATTCCTCGACGACATGGACGCGCGTGCCGCGCCAAGGAGGCTTTCCATGAAGACACTTGTTCTCGCGAACCAGAAGGGCGGGGTCGGCAAGTCTGCTGTCGCCACGCTGCTGTCGCACTACCTGCGCCGATCCGGCCAGCGGGTGCTCGCCATCGATCTCGATCACCAGGGCAACTTCACGGACCCCGTCAGGCTCTCGAGACGGGCGAGCGTGGCCGACCTGACGGCAGACCGTTTGCTGACCGCACCGGGCGCCGACGTTCCGAGTGCGCCTTTCGTTCTCGTGCCAACGGGCGACGACCTGCTTTCGCTGGAGCGGCAGCCCACGCAGCACTCGCCGTTCGCACGCAACTTTCGGGCGTTCTTGAAAGCGATGGACGATCGTTTCGACGTGTGCGTGATCGATACGAACCCGAATCCGGATATCCGACTCATCTCCGCCCTGGCCTCGGCGGACTTCGTTCTGTCGCCGATCCAGCTCAACCAGGAAGCGATCGATGGCGTACGTGCCTTGGTCGGACATCCGCGGGTCGGCGTCTACAAGATCAAGGCCTTGCTCAATCCGAAGCTGAACCTGATCGGGCTTTTGCCGACGATGGTCGAGCCGACGCCGTTTCAGCGGACCAACCTGATCGCGTTGCTCGAGCAGCACCAACAGTTGATGATCCGTATCGGGCCCGGACTCGGCGATTTCGCGAAGATCCCGAAGCGCTCGGCGATCGCCGAGGCCCAGGCCGAAGGCATGGTGTTGTGGGAGATGAAGAAGACGGCGGCTCGGGACGCCTGGATCGAAATCGAGCCGAGCATCAGACATATCGCGAACGTCGTATCGGCCAGGGAGACGAGCAATGCGCTTTGACCTGCCGCTGTTCGACGACCCGCCTCCGGTGCCGACCCACGGCGCCGGTGGACTACTCAGCATCCCTGTCGCGGACATCGAAGAGGACCCCGCTCAGCCTCGCCTCGAATTCGACGACGAGCCGTTGAAGGAGCTGGCGGCGACGATCGGCGAGCGGGGAGTGCGATCGCCCATCTCGGTGCGGCCACATCCGAAGGACTCCGGTCGGTGGATGCTCAACTTCGGCGCCCGGCGGTTGCGGGCGACAAAGCTGGCCGGGTTGAAGGAGATTCCGGCGTTCGTCGACAAGGCGGCCGACAGCTACGACCAGGTCATCGAGAACGAGCAGCGCGAAGGATTGAAGCCGCTCGAGCTCGCTCTTTTCGTGAAGGGCGAGCTGGAGAAGGGCGTGTCACAAGCGGAGATCGCCAGGCGCCTCGGGAAGAGCCAGACGTACATGACGTTTGTTCGCGCGATGATCGATCCTCCGGCCTGGCTGATGGACGTGTATCGATCAGGCAGGTGCCGCAATGCGGCGCAGCTGTACGAGCTGCGGCGGCTTCATGAGGCTGATCCGGAACGCGTCGAGCAAAGACTAAGCGGCTTCGGCCGGATCGGCAGTGGCGATGTCGATCGGCTGAAGGGCGACGGCGCGGGCGAAGGTCAATCGACGAAAGAGCGCTCCCCGCGTGGCAGCGCTGAAGTCGAGTCTCCAAGTCTCGGGCAACCGGTTTCCCGTGAACGACCTGCGGTTGTCCAGCAAGACGCTCAGGAGATTTTGGTGTTGACCGCGTCATACCAGGGCACAAGAGTGAGAGTGCAGCTCAGCGCTTTGCCTTCGATGAAGTCGGCCGTCTTTGTCGACGGCTTGGTGACGGGCAAGCGCTTTGAGGCGAATATCGATGCGTTGAGCAAACTGGAACTTGCCCGCGCTGAGTGAACGAAGTGCCCGACAGATTGGCGCGTCACGATTCGCCGCAGCCGAAGAACGGTCGAGATCGACCCACTGCCATCGATCAGACCTGCGTTTCAGGCGACTGCAATGCAGCGCGAGCCGACACCGGCCGCTGGCGGGCGAACTCACGCTGACTGGCACCAAGCAGTCGTTTGGCCTGGCGACGGTGGGCAGCGTGAATGTCAGCTGTACGATGTTCAGCGGCCTTAGGGCTCGCGCGAGGCGATCCGCGCCGCGCCGGTGACCGCTTCTCTTCGGCTCGAACTCGCAGTACCGACCCATAGCGGGCCTCGTATCGGCGCAGCCAGACCAGTGTGAAGCAGACGTTCGTACGGTTGGGTGACCGTGAGGTGGGTCGATCCATCAAGCTGAGCAAGCACTCGGGAGGCCAACTTGACTGGCCAACGGGCCAACGAGCTTCGCTAAGCGAAAGTTTGCTTAGGTCAGGTCCGGTGCGAGTGCGATTTGCACATTCGTGACGCCAGCTCAGACATGACGAGGTTTGCGGAAATGGCTTTCCAAGAGTCTCTGTCTACCGCTCAGATGGACGAGCAGGGGGGAGTGTCTGAATTTCTGTGTTCGAGGCGGTTTGTTGAATTCGTCTTTGCTTGAAGTTCTTTGAACAAGGCCCCTGCCGGGCCGCCGGAGGCGCCCCCGGTTGAGTCATGTATTGCATGGTTCAACCCATAGTCCGGGTCCCCTGCGTGAACCGCTCCTCGTAGAGTATCGCGAACTGGTTCATCGCCTCCTTCCAGTTGTGCGCCGCGCGGCCCCAATCGGCCGTGATGTTGCGCAGTGCCAGCCAGATCAGCTTGGTGGCCGCGTCGTCGCTGGGGAAGTGCCCGCGCGACTTGATGATCTTGCGTAGCCGCGCGTTGATGCTCTCGATCGCGTTGGTCGTGTAGATCACCCGGCGCACCGCCGGCGGGAACGCGAAGAACGGAATGACCCGGTCCCAGGCCCGGCGCCACGCGGCCACGACGGTGGGGAACTTGCGGCCCCAGGGGCTCTGCTCGAAGGCGTCCAGTTCGGCCTGCGCCGCTTCGCCGCTCGGGGCGGTGTAAATCGGCTTGATCGCCGCCGCCAGCAGCTTGCGGTCCTTCCAGCTTGCGTAGTCCAGGCTGTTCCTGATCAGATGCACGATGCACGTCTGCAGCGTCGTGGCCGCGAACACCGCCCCCAGCGCCTCTGGCATGCCCTTGAGGCCGTCGGTCACGGCGATCAGGATGTCATTGACTCCGCGGGTCTTCAGGTCGTTGAACACCTTCATCCAGAACTTGGCGCCCTCGGTGCCCTCGATCCAAAGCCCCAAGATGTCGCGCGTGCCATCGGGCAGCACGCCGAGCGCCAGGTAGATGGCCTTGTTGCGCACCACCGCGTCCTCGCGGATCTTCACGCGCAGCGCATCGAAGAACACCACCGGGTACATCGGCTCGAGCGGGCGGGCCTGCCAGGCGCCGACTTCGGCCATGACGGCATCGGTGACGGAGCTGATGAACTCAGGGGACACCTCCACGCCGTACTGATCGGCCAGGAAGCCTTGCACCTCGCGCACGGTCATGCCGCGCGCGTACATGGCGATGATCTTGTCGTCAAAGCCCGTGAAGCGCCGCTCGTGCTTGGGGATGAGCCGTGGCTCGAAGCTCGCATCCCGATCGCGTGGCACGTCGATGCGCAGCGGCCCGTCCTCGGTCAGCACGGTCTTGCCGCTCGTGCCGTTGCGCTGGTTGCTCACCGCCTCGGGCTTGGTCGTGCCGTTCGGGTACCCGAGATGGTGGCCGAGCTCGGCTCCGAGGGCGCGCTCGAT
>JBDTIO010000625.1:0-4168 GCA_039936375.1 Caldimonas sp.
CCAGCCAACCTTGCGCCGCCGTTCGATGAAGGGCGATTGCCACTGGGTCGGGTAGTAGGCGTACTCCTCCTGATGCGACGCCGCTTCCGCCGGGTCGTCATAGGCGGCGACGAGGCGGCGCGAGAGATCGCGCTTCGCTTCGCCGGTCAGCACGTAGACGTTCCAGGGCTGAGTGTTGGTTCCCGATGGCGCGCGCGAGGCAACGGCGAGGATGCGCTCGACGACTTCGCGCGGCACCGGCGTCGGCACAAACGCCCGGATCGAGCGACGTGTGGTGATCGCGGCTTCGACGGCTCGTATGGATTCCGCGGTGGCCGTCATTCGAGCTCTTTGAGGATCGCCTGCAGAGGTTCGGTCAGGGCGACCGGCCGGCGCGTCGAACGGTCGACGTAGACGTGAACGAAGTGGCCGCGTGCCGCCGTTTCCTCGGCACCGTCCGCGAAGATGCCGATCTCGTAGCGAACGCTTGACGTGCCGATCCTGGCGACACGCAAGCCGGCTTCGAGCGGCTGCGGAAAGGCGAGCGGCACGAAGTAGTTGCAGCCGGTCTCGACGACGAAGCCGACGACGACGCCATCGCGCGGGTCGAGCGCTCCGGCTGCGATCAGCACGCCATTGACGGCCGTATCGAAGAGGCTGTAGATGACGACGTTGTTGAGATGGCCGTAGATATCGTTGTCCATCCAGCGCGTCGTCAGCGGCACGAACCGACGGTATGCGGCGCGCGGCAAGGGCTGTGGCCTGGCTCCGGAGGCAGCCTCGTTGGAGGCCGGGTCCTGGGTTCGTGTCATCGCTGCCATTGTTCCACTGGATTTAGGACACGCCGTCTAAAGTGGTGCGCCGCACCATTTTCGGCTTGCAAACCTCGGGTATACCTCTATACTTCAGTTATGTTGCAGTGCAGCATGAAATGCAAGAAACCCCCTCATTCCATTCCACTCCGGAGACCTTCCAAATGATGACCGCCGAACAAATCATGATCGCCCACAAGTCCAACGTCGAAAACCTCTTTGGCCTGACCGGCCTTGCCTTCGAAGGCGTCGAAAAGCTGATCGAGCTGAACATTCAGGTCGCCAAGACCGCGATGATCGAAGTCTCGCAAACGACCCAGGCCGCCCTGTCGGTGAAGGACGCACAAGAACTGCTCGCGCTCCAAGCCAGCCTGCTCCAGCCCGCTGCTGAAAAGGCCGCCGCTTATGGCCGCCACGTCTATGAGATCGCTGCCTCGACCGGCGTCGAAGTCAACCGTGTCGCCGAAGCGACCGCGTCGGAAGCGCAAGCCAAGTTCATGGCTGTCGTCGACAACGCCGTCAAGAACGCGCCGGCCGGCAGTGAGAACGCCGTGGCCTTGGTGAAGTCGGCGGTCGCCGCCGCCAGCAACGCTTTTGAAAGCGTGCAGAAGGCGAGCAAGCAAGCTGCCGAAGTTGCCGACGCGAACTTCCAGGCGATGTCGTCAACGGCCGTTCGTGCGACCCAAGCCGCGACGAAGTCGAAGCGCGCCGCCTGAGCGATCGCTGAGAAAAGCCGTCGCGCGAGCGACGCGAGAAAAGCCCGGATTTCGTCCGGGCTTTTTTTTACCTTCGCGGGGCAGCAGCTCAGAGGCGGCTCTTCGCCGCCAGCAACCCGCGCAACTCGGCGAGATGCGCCAGCGTGACCTCGCGGCCAGCGCGGATCGATTGCCGCCGCGTCGTGAAGTCGGCACCCGAGACGCCGGCCAGGCGCGGCCGCAGCACCAGATCGGCGTCCTTCAGCTCGTAGGTCTTGATGGTGCGACCCATGATCGCGAAGGTTTGCAGCAGCATGCGCGCCGCGTCGCCGGTGGCATTGCCCTCGGGAACCGCCGAAATGTCGACCGCGATCACGAACTCGGCGCCCATGTCGCGCGCGTGATGGACGGGTATCGGGGCCGAGAGGCCGCCGTCGACGTATTCGTGCGTGCCGATGCGCACTGGCTGGAACACCGCCGGCACGGCACTCGAGGCACGCACCGCGGTGCCGGTGTCGCCGCGCTGAAAGAGGATGCCCACGCCGCTGTCGAGATCGGTCGCGGCGATGCCGAGGGGGATGCGCATCTGCTCGATGTTGCGGCCGCCCGTCTTGTCGCGAACGAACTTCGCCAGCGCTTCGCCGCGTATCAGGCCGCGCCCGGGGTACGACCAATCGGCGAAGGCCGTCTCGTCCATCGCGTCGGCCAGAACGGCGAGCTCCTTGCCGCTCTTTCCCGACGCGTAGAGCGCCGCGACCAGACTCCCCGCGGAGGTGCCAGCGACGAGGTCGGGCGCCAGCCCGCTTTCCTCGAGCGCCTGGATCACGCCGATGTGGGCGAAGCCGCGCGCCGCACCGCCGCCGAGGGCGAGGCCGACGCGCAGCGGCTTCGGCGGCGGGGGCGGCGGCCCAGGAGCAGGTGCACGCGGTGGCGCGGGCGGGCTTTCGACGGGCACGGAAGGTGCGTGCGGCGTGCTCTGGCAGCCGGCGAGGAACCCGGCCATCGCGGCGAGAGCGGCGCGCCGCGTCGAGGCGCGAAACGTGTCGCGTTCAAACGGGTCGCGGTCAGTCACCGAAGCATGCTAAGCGATCCATATTCACCGATGGGATATCGAACCAACTAACAAGTCATTCCCCTGGCTGCGAGGCGTTCGTACATTCGCGGTTCAGACCGTCGCCAACCCGTGTACCAGTACAACGACTTCGACCGCAACTTCGTGCGCGGTCGCGCCCGCCAGTTCCGCGACCAACTCGAACGCCACCTCGCCGGAACGCTGAGCGCCGACGACTTCGGCCACATGCGCCGGCAAAACGGCTGGTACGTGCAGCGCCACGCGCCGATGGCCCGCATCGCCGTTCCCTACGGCACGCTCGCCAGCAAGCAGATGCGCGCGCTGGCGAAGATCGCGCGCGACTACGACCGCGGCTACGGCCACTTCACGACGCGCACCAACATCCAGTTCAACTGGATCCCGCTCGAGCGCGCCGCCGACGTCATGGACGAGCTGGCCGAAGTCGGCATGCACGGCATCCAGACCTGCGGCAACTGCATTCGCAACATCACCGCCGACGCCTTTGCCGGCGTCGCCGCCGACGAGATCGCCGACCCGCGGCCGTTCTGCGAAATCATGCGCCAGTGGTCGAGCCTGCACCCGGAATTCGCAGCGCTGCCGCGCAAATTCAAGATCGCGGTCAACGGCGCCCGCGAGGACCGCGCCGCGACGGCCTGGTACGACGTCGGCCTGCAGCTCGTTCGCGACGATGCGGGGGCACTCGGCTTTCAGGTGCGCGTCGGCGGCGGCATGGGCCGCACCCCGATGATCGGACCGGTGATCCGCGAGTTCCTGCCCTGGTCGCAGCTGCTCGCCTACCTCGAGGCCGTCCTGCGCGTCTACAACGAGTACGGCCGACGCGACAACATCTGGAAAGCGCGCATCAAGATCATCGTCAAGGCCTTCGGCGCGAAGTTCACGGCCGATGTCGAAGAAGAGTTCGCCGCCATCATCGGCAACGACGGCGACGGCGTCGCGCCTCTCATCACGCAGGCCGAGCTCGATCGCGTGAGCGCCCATTTCGGCATGCCCGAAGGCCTCGCCGTGCGCGGCGAGGCGCGCTCCGCCGCGGCGCCCCAAGGCGACACGTCGCCCGCCTACCGGCGCTGGCTCGAGCGCAACGTGCACGGCCATCGCCTGCCGGGACACTGCGCGGTGACGCTGTCGCTCAAGCGCGCCGGCCAGGCGCCGGGCGACGTGACCGACGTGCAGATGCTGGCCGCCGCCGACATCGCCGACCGCTTCAGCGCCGGCGAGCTGCGCGTCACGCACCAGCAGAACCTCGTCCTGCCGTGGGTGCGCGAAGCCGAGCTGCACGCGCTCTGGCTGGCGGCGCGCGCCGCGAGCTTCGCGACGCCCAACATCGGCCTGCTCACCGACATGATCTGCTGCCCCGGCGGCGACGTCTGCTCGCTCGCCAACGCTCGCTCTATCCCCGTCTCGGCGCATATCGCCGAGCGCTTCGAAGACCTCGACGAGCTGCACGACATCGGCGACATCGCTCTCAACATCAGCGGCTGCATCAACTCGTGCGGCCACCACCACAGCGGCCACATCGGCGTGCTCGGCGTCGACAAGGACGGCGAGGAGTGGTACCAGATCACCCTCGGCGGCTCCGACGGCGCCGCCGG
>JBDTIO010000626.1:0-2586 GCA_039936375.1 Caldimonas sp.
CACGTCGGCAAGCTCGATGCCGACGCGCTCGCCGTGCAGCTGGTCGGCGATTCGATCTACACCAATCCGCTGATGCTCGGCTACGCCTGGCAGCAGGGCCGGGTGCCGCTCACGCAGGCGGCGCTGATGCGGGCCATCGAGCTGAACGGCGTGCAAGTCGAGAACAACAAGCTCGCCTTCGAGTGGGGGCGCCGCGCCGCCAGCGACCCGCAGGCGGTGAAGGCACTGGTGCGAACCGGCCAGGTGATCGAGCTCGTCAAGCGCTCGACCAACGTCGACGACATGATCACCAAGCGCGTCGAGTTCCTGACCGCCTACCAGAACGCCGGCTACGCGGCGCAGTACAAGAGCTTGGTCGACCGGGTTCGTGCCCATGAAGCCGAGCTCGTCTTCTCGCGCACCGCGACGCGGCCGGATGCGGCCCGCCCGAGCACCAAGCTCACGGAGGCGGTGGCCCGCTACCTCTTCAAGGTCATGGCCTACAAGGACGAATACGAGGTCGCCCGGCTGCACAGCGACGCCGGTTTCCTCGATCGAATCGCCTCCCAGTTCGAAGGCACGATGGGCACCGACTTTCAGCTCCACTACCACCTCGCGCCGCCGATGATCGCCAGGCGGAACGACAAGGGCGAGCTGCAGAAAAAGGCCTTCGGGCCGTGGATGCTCCCGGCGTTTCGCGTCCTGGCCCGCTTCAAGGGACTGCGCGGCACGCCATTCGATCCGTTCGGCCGCACCGAGGAACGGCGCACCGAACGCGCCCTCGTCGCCGAATATCGCGAGTCGATGGAAGAGGTGCTGCGCACGCTCGGCCCGGCCAATCTCGCACTTGCGGTCGAGATCGCGCGGGTACCGGAGATGATCCGCGGTTACGGCCACGTCAAGGCGCGCCACCTCGATGCGGCCCGGCCGAAGTGGGACGCCCTGATGGCCGACTGGCGCGCCGGACCGCTGCGCCTGTCCGCATCAGCGGTGCCTGCCTTCGAGCCGACGCAAGGCCCCGACTCGGATCTGTCCACGCTGCCGATGGAATTCCGCCTGCCCGTCTGAGGGCTTGCGCGCGGTAACGCCCGAGGAAGGGCCAGGAGCGGCGCCAGTCTCACGCCCGCCACGACCGCCACGTGCGCGGCCGTCCGGTCGCTCCGGCGGACCTGCCCGTCGCAGGTCGACGCAGCCTGTCGGCCGGCCCGGGCGCCCTGTCGCAGTGCGATTGGAGGCCGCCAGGCGCGCCCGTACAGTGCGGCAAACGCCTCCCCTCAGCCCCCATGCCGCCGCCCATCCCGCCGTCCTCTGCCGTGCCGCCCGCACCACCCGTCCCGCCGCCGCCGCGCTCGTATCCGGCGCCGCAGGACCGCTGGTGGCAGCGCTTCGCGGCCGACGCGGTGCGCATCTTTCACGCTTACGGCAACTGGCTGGTCAGCATCACCTGGACGCGCTTCATCCTGCTGTCGGTCCTCCTGCTGATCGCCTCGGCGGTGCTCGCCGATATCGCCCTGTCGGGCAGCGGCGGCGACAGCGAGGAAGTGACGATCTCGCCCGGCGTCGTGCGTCGACAGAGTGCGCCGGCAGCCCCGAGCCTGCCGGCAACCCCGGGCATGGTCACCCCGCTGGACCCTGGGGTGACGATCGAGAAGAAGGGCGCCGACGGTCGCGACGTGACGATCTCGATCGACAAGAACGGCGTGCGCATCACGCCGCATGCCGTCGCCGGTGCGACTGCCACGACGACACCGGCAGCGCCGGGAACGACGTCGCGCTCGGCGTCCGCGGCCTCGGCGGCGTCGGCGCCGCAACCGCCTTCGTTCGCAACGAGCGTGAGTGGCGACGGGGTCGAGATCCGCTTGCCGCCCGGAGCCGACAGCGATGCCGTTCGCGACGCCGTCCGGGAGGCGCGCGCTGCCGTCGTCGACGCCATCCATGAATCGGCGCAGGACGCCGCCGATCGTGCCAAGGCAGCCGCCGAGGACGCCAAGGATGCCGCCGAGGCCGACAAGAACGTCGTGCGCACGATCCGGCGCATCCGCGCCGAGCGCTCGAAGCCGCCCCTGACCGGGTTGGCCTGGCTCTTCATCGTTGCTTCGACGATTCTCAAGATCAGCTACAAGGGCCGCGTCCAGGCCGAGGTCAAGGCCGCGGTCGCCACCGAGACGGCCGAATCGGAGCAGCTCAAGCGGCAGGTCGTCGAAGCGCGCATGGCGGCAATGCAGGCGCAGGTCGAGCCGCACTTCCTCTTCAACACGCTGGCCTCGATCGACCACCTGATCGAGACCGATCCGCCGCGCGCCAGCCAGATGCAGAAGAACCTGATCGCGCTGTTGCGCGCCTCGATGCCGTCGATGCGCGACGCCAACCCTGCCGCGCACAATCTGGGTCGGGAGATGGCGGTGATCCGCCCCTACCTGGAGATCCTCAAGGTGCGCATGGAAGACCGCCTGCAGACCAGCATCAACGTGCCCAACGGACTGCTCTCGGCCGAGTTCCCGTCGATGATGATCCAGTCGCTGGTCGAGAACGCCATCAAGCACGGCCTCGAGCCGAAGGCCGAGGGCGGCAAGCTCGATGTGACGGCCGAAATCGTGCACGGCAACC
>JBDTIO010000627.1:0-4600 GCA_039936375.1 Caldimonas sp.
CCGGGACGCGTCGTCAGCAAGCGCGGCCTCTCGGAAAAGCTCTCGTCCTTCGACGAACTCCTGGGCGACAACGCGCTCGAAGCCTTCGTCTCGCGCCTGCGCAAGAAGCTGGTCGGCAGCGGCTCGACCATTCGCACCCTGCGCGGCCTCGGCTACCTGATCGAGGCGGAGAAGACGAGCGCATGAGCCGCGGTGCCCGGCACGAAGGCGCTCCATCGAGCTCGCCGCGCGGCTCGCTGCGCACCCGCATGCTCTGGCGCGTGCTGTTGCCGCTCGCCGCCACCTGGTTCATCGGCAGCGCCATCGCGCTCTACCTGGCCTGGGTGTTCGCCGGCAGCGCCTTCGACCGCGCCTTGCTCGACAACGCCGCCGCCATTGCCGCCAACGTCGGCATGCGCGACGGCCAGCCGGTGCTCAACCTGTCACCGCGCCAGATCGACAACGTTCTCTTCGATCGCGCCGAGAAGGAGTACTTCGTCGTATTCACCGCCGATGGCCAGGTGCACGCCGGCAACCCCGATCTGGTCCCTGCGCGGCAGCGAAGTGGCCGGCGGTCCGAGCTCTCGAACGGCAACTATGGCGACGTCAGCTTGCGCCTGGCGACATGGCAGGCCGACGGGCCGCCGCCGTTCAGCGTCGTCGTCGGCCAGACGACGCAAGGCCGGACGCAGCTGCTGCGCGGCCTGCTCGCACGCTCGGCGGCGCCGCAAGTCGTGCTGCTGCTGCTGCTCGGCGTCTATCTGCGACGCCAGATCCACCGCGAGCTCGAGCCCCTCGTGCTGTTGCAGCGCGAGCTGGAAGGGCGTGACTCCGGCGACCTCGGCCCGGTCGCGCTGTCGCCCCTCTCGCACGACGTGGAGCACCTTCGCGACGCCGTCAATTCGCTGCTGGCACGCATCGAGCGCGGCGTTCACGCGCAGCGCGAGTTCGCCGGCAACGTCGCGCACGACCTGCGCACGCCACTGGCGGGCATCCGCGCCCTCGCCGAATACGGCCTCGCCCGGGGCGACCCGCAGATCTGGCAACAGCAACTGACACGCATCGTTGCCAGCGAGGAACGGGCCAGCCGGCTGGTCGAGCAGTTGCTCGCGCTAGCGCTTGCCGACGAAGCGCGCGACGGCATCAAGCTCGAGGTCGTGCGTGTCGACGAGCTGGTGCGCCGCGTCGTCCTCGGCTTCGTGTCGCGGGCCGACGCCGCCGGTGTCGATCTCGGCGCCACCGGCCTCGACGCGCCGGTCGCGGCCCATGCGTCGGTCGCGCTGCTCGAAGGCGTTCTCGCCAACCTGATCGACAACGCCCTTCGCTACGGTCGCAGCGAGGCTAACCCGACCCTGACGATCGAGGTGACGAGCACCGAAAGCACGATTGCCATCGCTGTCGTCGACAACGGCCCCGGTCTCGCCCCCGATCAGCGCCAGCGTCCGCCGCGCCGGTGGGAGCACGGTACCGGCGGCGTCGAGCCTGGCGGCGGCGCCGGGCTCGGCCTGGCGATCGCCTCGCGCTACGCCGACCTGCTTGGCGGCAGCCTGCGTCTCGAAGCCGGCCCCGACCAACGAGGACTGCGCGCCACCATCACCTTGCGGCGGGCGCCTGCGGCGTGACCGCCGCGGCGTCGAGCGACAAGCGCGGCGCGACAGGCACGCTCGAGTCGTCGCGCCGCCCCTGCCGCTCGATCGCGGCCGGCCGCGTCACGGTATGTACCGATCGATCGGCCGCGAGCCCGGGTGTAGAACTCGTGGACGCGTTCGACGCCCTACGGAGCCATCATGAGCCTCACCCATCGCACCCCATGCAAGCCGGTTCGGCTCGCGACCTTCCTGGTCCTGTCCGGCGCCTTGTTCGGCGTCGGTGCCGCGGATGCCGCCGACGAGATCCAGGCCGGCTCGCTCACCAACAGCCCGCCGATGATTTCCTACGCCGCCGACGGCACCACGCTGCAAGGCATGATCGTCGACCTGGCGGTGGCCATGAGCAAGCAGATGGGCAAGACCATCGCCTTCAAGCCGATGGCGTTCAACGCCCTCATTCCAGCCCTCGAAGCGAAGAGCATCGACGTTGCCTTCACGGTGATGAACGACACGCCCGAGCGCGAACAGGTGCTCGACTTCGTCGACTTCTTCAATTTTGGCACCAAGCTGCTGGTGAAGAAGGGCAACCCCGAGCACGTAGTGAGCCTCGAGATGGCCTGCGGCAAGACGGTCTCGACGGTGCAGGGCTCGACTCAGATCAAGCTCGCCGACGACATGAGCGCGGCCTGTGTCAAGAGCGGCAAGGCGGCGATCACGGTCATGCAGTACGCCCAGCCTTCCGACGCGCGGCTGCAGGTGCAGACCGGCCGCGTCGCCGCCTTCCTCGGCAACTCGCCGGTCATGGTCTATCTCGCCAAGACGGCCGGTGACGGCGCGATCTTCGACGTCGTCGCCAACCACGAATATCAGCCGGTGCCGATCGGCATCGCCGTGCCGAAAACGAACACCGCCTTGCGCGACCAGCTGAAAAAATCCCTGGATGCCCTGATCGCCGACGGCAGCTATATGAAGATCCTGCAGAAGCACGGCCTCGAAGGCGGCGCCATCCCGTCGGCGGCGATCAACGGCGGCAAGAACGTCAAGATCTGACTTGCCGGCGATGCGTGCCGCAACGCCGGCCCGCATCGTGCCGTTGCGCCGGCCGTGGCTGTGGCTGAGCAGCGCCGTCGTGCTGCTGGCGGCCGCCGCCCTCGCCGTCTCGGTCTGGAGCAACCCGCACATCGATCATGCGGCGATCGTCCAGTTCCAGTTCGCACCGGCCATTCTCAGGGGCCTGCGCCTGACGCTCGTGCTGGCACTGCTGGCCGCCGTCATCGGCGGCGTCCTCGGCGTCCTGCTCGCGATCATGCGGCTCTCGAACAGCGCCGTGCTGCGCCTGTTCAGCGGCACCTATACGTGGCTGCTGCGCGGCACGCCGCTGCTGGTGCAGATCCTGCTCTGGGGCAATCTGGCGCTGCTCTTCCAGCATATCGGCCCGTTCGACACGAACGCGCTGATCACGCCGTTCATCGCCTCGGTCATCGCCCTCGGCCTCAACGAGGCGGCCTACATGGCGGAGATCGTTCGCGGCGGCATCCTCGCCGTCGACCATGGCCAGGTCGATGCGTCGCTGGCGCTCGGCATGTCGCGCTCGCTGGCGATGCGCCGCATCATCCTGCCGCAGGCGCTGCGCGTCATCATCCCGCCGGCCGGCAACCAGTTCATCTCGTTGCTGAAGGCCACCTCGCTGGTCTCGGTCATCGCCGGCGGCGATCTGCTCACCGCCGCCGAGAACATCTCGTCAGCCAATCTCAAGACGATCGAGCTGATGCTGGTCGCCACGTTCTGGTACCTGGCGATCACCTCGATCACCAGCCTCGGTCAATACTTCGTCGAGCGCCGGCTGGCACGGGCCGGCACCGGCCTGCGCCCGCGCTAAACGACATGCTGCCGATGGTTCGCGCCGAAGGGGTGCACAAGCGCTACGGGCGCGACGAAGTCTTGAAAGGCATCGATCTCGAAGTCGCAGCGGGCGAGGTGCTGTGCCTGATCGGCCCGTCCGGCTCGGGCAAGAGCACCTTCCTGCGCTGCATCAATCACCTCGAGAAGATCGATGCCGGCCGCATCGAGGTCGATGGCGAGCTGGTCGGCTACCGCGAGAAGGGCACGCGCCTGCACGAGATGGCCGAGCGCGATGTATGCCGCCAGCGCGCCGCCATCGGCATGGTCTTCCAGCGCTTCAACCTCTTTCCGCACATGAGCGTGCTCGACAACGTCATCGAAGCACCGATCCGCGTCAAGGGCGAAGCGCGCGCCATCGCCGTCGAGCGCGCCGAGGCCTTGCTCCGGCGCGTCGGCCTGGCCGAAAAGGCCGCGGCCTATCCGAGCCGGCTGTCGGGCGGGCAGCAGCAACGCGTCGCGATCGCCCGCGCCCTGGCGATGCAACCCAAGCTCATGCTCTTCGACGAGCCCACCTCGGCTCTCGACCCGGAGCTCGTCGACGAAGTGCTGAGCGTCATGAAGGGCCTGGCCGAAGAAGGCATGACGATGATCGTCGTCACCCACGAGATGGCCTTCGCGCGCGACGCCGGCAACCGCGTCGCCTTCATGGATGGCGGCGTCGTCGTCGAGGTCGGGCCGCCGCGCGAGGTGCTGGTGCGACCGCAGCACGAGCGAACGAAGGCCTTTCTGGCGCGAGTGACCGGCGCCGCGGCCGGCCCGTCCATGCCATGACTCGCCTGCCGGCCGCTTGAGAATTCGAGCGTCGCCCGACAAGAAAACTTCACGAATTGCGCGGCGGTTACCAGCGTCTCTGGACAAGCGGCGCTGCCGGCCCTGTGCGGACGCGGCCGGGGCGGCGAGACTTTCGTTTTCGCTTCGACCGACACCACGCCAATGAATACTTCGTTCGATCAGACCCGTCCCCAGCCTTCGCGTTGGGACCAGGAAGGCTCCGAGTACGTGCGCTCGAACATCGACTGGGTTGCCCGCTGCTCGAAGCGGCTGGTCGGGCTCAACCCCGGCCTCATGGCCGAGCAGGCGCTGGACCTGGCGCGCGAGCTCAGCCTCGACGACGCGCTTCGCGCCCGATC
>JBDTIO010000628.1:0-5272 GCA_039936375.1 Caldimonas sp.
ACGTTGAGGTCGGAGCGGATGAAGACGCGCTTGCCAGCGAGCAGGCCTTGTCGAGCGAGATCCGTGAAACGCGGCAGAGTCATTCGGCAGCCGGCAAAAGGGGCGATTTTAGGCTCCGCATCGAGGCTGCCCGCCGGGTTTCACCCCGAACGGAAGGGTCGCCCGTTTCATGCCAGGAGGCGCTGCTGCCTCGTCCGATCCACTTTGCCGCCAGGTCACGACCATGCTTGCTCGCCCTTCCTTCCGCATCTTGTCTCTGCGCACCCTTTTCGTCGCGGCGGCTTGCGCCACTGGCCTGCCTGCCGCCGCGCAATCGCGCTCGGAGCTCGTGGCGCCGGTCTGGCGACCGCCGACGCTCGCGGTCCCGGGCGCGGAACAGCCGGTTCGCCTGCGGGCGCTGAAGATCGACGTCGAGGTCGCCGCCGGCGTCGCCGAGACCCGCGTCCAGATGGAGTTCTTCAATCCGAACTCACGCACCCTCGAAGGCAAGCTGCAATTCCCGCTCGGCGCTGGCCAGGTCGTGAGCGGCTTCGCGCTCGACGTCGACGGCCAGTTGCGCGACGCCGTGCCGGTGGAAAAGACGCGCGCCGAGCAGGTCTTCGAAGACATCTCGCGGCGCCGGGTCGACCCCGGCCTGCTGCAGACCACCGCCGGCAACAACTACGAGCTGCGCATCTATCCGCTCTTGCCAGGCAAGACGCGCACCGTCGTGCTCAAGATCGTCGAGCCCGCCGCGAACCGCCTGACGCTGCCGCTCGGCTACGCGAATCGCGTCGATCGGCTGGAAGTTTCGCTTCGCTACGCGAGCGCGGCGACAAGGCCGACGCTGGCGAGCGGCAGCGCGCTCGGCCTCGCTTTCGAGCACGACCCGCGCGGCGGCTTTGTCGCCCGCACCTCGCTGGCCGACGCGGCGCTGCCGCGCGATCCATTGCAGGTCGAAGCACCCCATGGCAGCGGCGTTCAGCTCAGCACGGAAGAACGCGACGGCGACACCTTCTTCGCCCTCGATCTGCCGGTCGGCGATGGCGCCGCGCCGCGGCCGCTGCCGCGCCGGGTGCAGATCGTCTGGGACGCTTCGGGCTCCGGGGCCGACCGGCAGATCGATCGCGAGCTGGCGCTGCTCGACGCCTATTTCAAGCGGGCGCAGACGACCGACGTGACGCTCGTCCGTTTCGCCGATGTCGCCGCGGCCCCGGAACGCTTCGCCGTGCGCAGCGGCGACTGGGCCGCCCTGCGGCACGCCCTGCAGAGCACCGTCTATGACGGGGCGAGCAACCTCGGCGCGGTCCGCTACGACGGTGCATCGAGCGAGGCGATCTGGTTCAGCGACGGGCTCGCCAACTATGGTGCGCCATGGCGGATCGCCTTTCCGGTTCCCGTCTACGCCGTCAACAGCGCCGCGAGCAGCGACCCGGCGGCGCTGCACGCGCTCGCCGAAGCGAGCGGCGGCCGCAGCATCGACCTGGCAACGCTGACACGCGAGCAGGCCGCCACGGCACTGCTCAGCCGTGGTACCCAGCTCGTCGACATCACCGCGTTCGGTGCGAAGGACCTGGTCGTCGAATCGCGCGACGCGACAGCCGGCCGTCTCGCCATCGCCGGCCTCCTGACGAATCGCGAGGCCGAGCTCACGTTGCGCCTGCGCGGCAGCGACGGCAAGACGACGACGCGCACCCTTCGCATCGAGGCAAGGCAGAACGGATCGCGACTCGCGGCTCTGCAATGGGCGCGGCTCAGCCTCGCATCCTTGGAAGGCGAGGCGCGGACCAACAAAGTGCGCATTCGCGAGATCGGCCGGCGCTTCGGCATCGCCACACGCGAGACCTCGCTGATCGTGCTCGAGCGTGTCGACGACTACGTGCAAAACGGCATCGAGCCGCCGCCAGCCTTGCGCGAGGCCTACGACCGCATGGCCGGTGCGGTGCAGAAGGATCGCGCCCGCACCGACGCGGCACGGCTCGCTGAGGTGGTGCGGCGCTTCGAGGCGCACGTCGCCTGGTGGAATCGCGACTTCCCCAAGGACACGCCGAAGCCGCCGCTCGAAATTGCCAAGAGCGAAGCGCGTGGAGCCATCGGCGGCGCGTTGCAGGCGCTTCGCGAACGGCAGCTGGCCGACGCGGTGACGAGCTCGTCAGCGCGCAAGGCAGCGCCGATGCCGATGGCGGCTCCCGCCGGCTTCGTCGCGCAAAACGCCGCGGCGCCGGCCTTGGCGAAGAAAGACGGCAGCGCGACCTCGGGCGCACCGAGCATCTCGATCGCCCTGAAGCCAGCCGCGGCGAACGCCGAGTGGACCAAACGACTCGACGCCGCCGAGCCTTCGGCGCGCCTGGCGGTCTATCTCGACGAACGACGCGGCAACGCGATGAGCGTCGGCTTCTTTCTCGACTGCGCCGATTTCTTCCTGCGGAAGGGCCAGCGCGAGCTCGGCCTGCGCGTGCTCTCGAACCTGGCCGAGATGGATCTGCAGAACCGCCAGGTGCTGCGCCTACTTGCCTATCGGCTGCAGCAGGCCGGCGCGGTCGAGCTGGCGCTGCCGGTGTTCGAGCGGGTGCTCGAGCTGGCGCCGCATGAGCCGCAATCGCATCGCGATCTCGGCCTCGCGCTGGCCCAGGCCGGGCAGCCGCAAGAAGCCGTCGACCGGCTCTACGAAGTCGTCACCGGGAGTTGGGACGCGCGATTCGCCGACATCGACCTGATCGCGCTCAACGAGCTGAACGCCGTGGTCGCCAAGGCGGCCCGCGACGGCAAGCCGGTCGACGTCGCCAACGTCGAGCCGCGCCTGTTGAAGAACCTGCCACTCGATGTTCGCGTTGTGCTCGCCTGGGACGCCGACGCGACCGACGTCGACCTGCACGTCTTCGATCCGAACGGCGAGGAGGTCTTCTACGGCCACAACCTGTCGTATCAGGGCGGCACGATCAGCCACGACGCGACCAGCGGCTATGGCCCGGAGGAGTTCTCGCTGCGCCATGCCAAGCCCGGCAAGTACCGCGTCGAGGCGAATTTCTTCGGCCATCGCCAGCAGGTGCTGAGCTCGAGCACCGGCATCATGCTCTGGCTCTCGAGCGGCTTCGCGACGCCGGCGCAACAGGATCAGCGGACGACGCTGCGAGTGAAGAGCCAGGCCGGCGAGCGCGTCGTCGTCGGCGAGTTCGAAGTGGGCGCTTGAACGGCGCGCGTGGCGCTCAGTGTGTCTCGCCGGCGGCCTTGGCCTGGGTCGCCTGCGCCGCGACTTGCGGCGCGACCGAGTCGATCTTGTTCTCGCGCATGTAGTCGTTCATGTCGCGCCAGCCGGCGTAGACCGCGGCGCGATCGGCCTTCTTGTAAACCGCATAGCAGTCTTCGAGCGCGCGGGCCGCCTGTCGGCAGGCCGCCCCGACGGCCTTGCCGTCGGCGTCGCGGGCCGCCGAGATCTTCTCCGCCGACTCGATGCCGAGCATGTCGCAGCCGGCGAGCAGGGTAGTGCCGAAAACGAGGGCGAGCAGAAGGAGAGGACGGTGCATGGCGGGCAAGGAGGTTCGACCGGAATATCGGCCGCGCGGCGAGCGACTTGAGGCTGGCGATGCCCCCGGCGAGACGCCTATCGAGGGTCGATGGGCGCTGCCGGCGAGTCGTTCTGCACCGGCAGGTCGAACCGCGAGCCGAGACGCGGCGCCCGGCCGCGCAGGAAATCGGCGGCGGCCATGCGCCGGCCGCCAGCGCGCTGCAACTCGGTGAGGAGCAGCGCGCCGGCGCCGCAGGCAACCGTCACACCGGCGCTTTCGAGCCGCACGATCTCGCCAGGCGCCCCGCCGACCGCATCGACCACCGTGCCCCGCCAGCACGTGATCGACTCGCCGCCGATGACGCTGCGTGCGCCGGGAAAGGGATCGAAGGCGCGCAGCCGCCGCTCGATCGCGGTGGCCGGCTGGCGCCAGTCGATGGTGGCTTCCGCCTTGGTGATCTTGGCCGCGTAGGTGATGCCCGCTTCCGACTGTGGCCGAGAAGAAAGTGGCGCCTGCGCGGCAGCGGCGAGGCCGCGCACGGCGAGCTCGGCACCCAGCGTCGCCAGACGCGTCTGCAATGTGGCGCTGGTCTCGTCGGCGGCGATCGGCGTCGTCGTCACGAGCAGGATCTCGCCGGTGTCGAGGCCGGTGTCCATCTGCATCAGGGTGACGCCGGTGTCGGCATCGCCGGCTTCGATCGCCCGCTGAATCGGCGCTGCGCCGCGCCAGCGCGGCAACAAGGAGGCGTGGATGTTGATGCAACCGCGGCGAGGCAAGGCCAGCAGCCAGGGCGGCAGGATGAGACCGTAGGCGGCGACGACGATCGCCTCCGGTGCCGCTGCCGCGAGGCTGGCGCGGGCCGCGGCCGCATCTTCGGCGAAGCGGCCGTCGAGGCGAAGACCGCGCGGCTGCGCCACCAGAATGCCGTGCTCTAGAGCGAAAGCCTTGACCGGCGACGGCAACATGCGCAGGCCGCGCCCGGCCGGCCGATCGGGTTGGCTCAGAACGAGCGCCACTTCGAAGCCGGCCTCGACGAGCCGCTGCAGTGCGACGCACGCGAAGTCCGGGGTGCCGGCAAAGGCCAGACGCATCGGCGCGGCCAGTCTAGTCACGCGGTCTCAATCGCGCCCCTCGTCGCGCGTCTTCTTCAGCATCCGGGTGCGGATCCGCGAGCGCTTGAGCGGGCTCAGGTACTCGACGAAAACCTTGCCAAGCAGGTGATCCATCTCGTGCTGCACGGCGACCGAGAGCAAGCCGTCGGCGTCGAGCTCGCGCACCTGGCCGGACCGGTCGGCGGCGCTGACACGCACTCGCGCGTGGCGCAACACCTTGTCGTAGATGTCGGGTACCGAGAGGCAGCCTTCGTCGCCGAGCGTCATCTCCTCGCTTCGCTCGACGAGCTCCGGGTTGATCAGGACGATGGCCTCGTCGCGCGCGTCGGACACGTCGATGACGATGACTCGCTCGTGGACATCGACCTGCGTCGCCGCGAGGCCGACGCCTTCGGCCTCGTACATCGTCGCCAGCATGTCGTCGACGAGACGGCGGATGCGCTCGTCGACGCCGGCCACCGGCCGGGCAACGGTGTGCAGTCGGGGATCGGGGTAACGAAGGATGTCGAGACGGGCCATTTGTGACGAATCGATTCAGCCGCCAACCTCTGTGGACGACGCGCAACGTAACGCGGTGTGAAAGGTCTCACGCACGCCGGCCTGAGAGGGCGACTTTCGTTGCGATATCAAGGCTTTATAGGCAGAATCTGCGAGACCGAGTGAGGATTTTCGCCG
>JBDTIO010000629.1:0-2992 GCA_039936375.1 Caldimonas sp.
ACGCGTGCCGACTTCACCACCTGCGGCAGGAACATCTTGCCCTGGCCGAACAGGTCACCGACGATGTTCATGCCGGCCATCAGCGGGCCCTCGATGACGTGCAGCGGCCGGCCGCCGTCGGCCTTGATCTTCTGCCAGGCGGTCTCGGTGTCCTCGACGATGAAGTCGGTGATGCCGTGAACCAGCGCGTGGCTGAGCCGCTGGTCGACCGTCTTCGGCTGCTCGGCCGTGCCGCGCCAGGCGAGGCGCGCCGAGTCGTCGCGGGCCGCGCCTTTGGCCCGCTCGGCGACCTCCAGCAGGCGCTCGCCGGCGGTGGCTGGCGGCTCGCCTGCACGAAGGCTCGGGCGCCGATTGAGAACGACATCCTCGACGCGCTCGCGCAGCTCCGGATCGAGATCGTCGTAGACGCCGACCATGCCGGCATTGACGATCCCCATGTCCATGCCCGCCTTGATCGCGTGATAGAGGAACACGGTGTGGATGGCTTCCCTCACCGGGTCGTTGCCGCGAAACGAGAAGCTGACGTTGGAGACGCCGCCGCTCACCTTCGCGCCAGGCAGGTTCTGCTTGATCCAGCGCGTCGCGTTGATGAAATCGACGGCGTAGTTGTCGTGCTCCTCGATGCCGGTGGCGATGGCGAAGATGTTCGGATCGAAGATGATGTCTTCGGCCGGAAAGCCGACCTCGTCGACCAGGATCCGGTAGGCGCGAGCGCAGATCTGGATCTTGCGTTCGTAACTGTCGGCCTGGCCCTTCTCGTCGAACGCCATCACGACCGCAGCAGCGCCGTAACGGCGCACCAGCTTGGCCTGTTGGCGAAACGCCGCTTCGCCTTCCTTCATCGATATCGAGTTGACGATGCCCTTGCCCTGGATGCATTGCAGCCCGGCGCGAATCACGTCCCACTTCGAGCTGTCGATCATGATCGGCACGCGTGCGATCTCGGGCTCGCCGGCAATCAGATTCAGGAAGCGGACCATCGCCGCCTTCGAATCGAGCATCGCCTCGTCCATGTTGATGTCGATGATCTGGGCGCCGTTTTCGACCTGCTGGCGAGCGACACTCAGCGCCTCTTCGAACTGGCCGTTCAGGATGAGGCGCGCGAAGACCTTCGAGCCGGTGACGTTGGTGCGCTCGCCGATATTGACGAAGAGCGCCCCTTCGCCGATCAGCACCGGCTCGAGGCCGGACAGCTTCAACGGCGGGACGGAGGCACATTCTTCACTCATCAGGCGGCCTCCAGCTCGCCGAACAGCGTGCCACGGTGGCCGCAGCGCGGCTTGTATTGGCCGACGCGCTCGGCGATCTGCGCGATATGCTCCGGCGTCGTGCCGCAGCAGCCGCCGGCAATATTGAGAAAACCCGCGCTCGCGAACTCCTCGAGCAGGCCGGCGGTGATCTCGGGCGTTTCGTCGAAGCCGGTTTCGCTCATCGGATTGGGCAGGCCGGCGTTCGGGTAGCAGCTGACGAAGGTGTCTCCGGCCAGGCGCGCCAGGTCTTCGAGGTAAGGACGCATCAACGCCGCGCCGAGGGCGCAGTTGAGGCCGACCGCCAGCGGCCGCGCATGGCGGATGCTGTGCCAGAAGGCACCCACGGTCTGGCCCGAGAGAATGCGCCCGGAGGCGTCGGTCACCGTGCCGGAGACGATCACCGGCAGGCACTCGCCGGTGTCTTCCATCAGCTCGTCGAGAGCGAAGATCGCCGCCTTGGCGTTGAGCGTATCGAAGATCGTCTCGACCAGGAACAGATCGCAGCCACCTTCGAGCAAGCCTTCGGCCTGTTCGCGATAAGCGTCGCGCAACTCGGCGAACGTGATGTTGCGGGCGGCGGGATCGTTGACATCGGGGCTGATGCTCGCTGTCTTCGGTGTCGGCCCGAGCGCGCCGGCGACGAAGCGGGGCTTGTCGGCGCTGTTGAAGCGGTCGCAGGCCTGGCGGGCCAGGCGGGCCCCTTGCAGGTTGATCTCGCGGGCGAAAGCGCCGAGGTCGTAGTCGGCCTGCGCCACGGAGGTGGCGCCGAAGGTGTTGGTTTCGATGATGTCGGCGCCGGCCTCCAGATATTGCGCGTGGATGGCGGCGATGACATCGGGCCGCGTCAGTTGCAGCAGGTCGTTGTTGCCCTTCAGGCTCTTGGCGTGATCCTTGAAGCGCTCGCCGCGGTAGTCGGCTTCCGAGAGATGGTGGCGCTGGATCATCGTGCCCATCGCGCCGTCGAGGATGACGATGCGTTCCTTCAGGATCTGCGGCAGCGCCGCAGCGCGCGTGTAGGCCAGCGTTTTCATGGCCTCGATTGTAGGAAACACGCCAAGGCCGCGCACTCGCGGGGCTGGCGGGCGAGGCTCAGTGCAGCGCGCCGGCCGCCGTCTGCTTGTAGAGCGGGTCGCGAAACTCGATGCCGCGCGTGCTGTCGTCTTCCATCGCCCAGGCCGACAGCGCCACCGCCGACATCGGCCGCGCGAACAGGAATCCTTGCAGCTCGTGGCAGCCGAGGGCGCGCAGGATCTGGTGCTGCGCTTCGGTCTCGACGCCCTCGGCGACCACCTTCAGGCCGAGCGCATGCGCCAGCTTGACGACGGCATCGACGACGGCGCGCGCATCAGCGCTGGTCTCGAGATCGAGCACGAAGCTGCGGTCGATCTTCAGCTCGCCGGCGTGCAGCTTTCGCAGGTAGGCCAGGCTCGAGTAGCCGGTGCCGAAGTCGTCGATCGAAATGTTGACGCCCATCGCGCCGAGCTTTTCGACCATGCGGATCGCGTTCGAGGCGTCTTCCATCGCCACCGATTCGGTGATCTCGCATGTCAGCAGCTGCGGGTTGATGCGGTGCTTGCGCAATGCGGCGTCGATGCGGTCGGCGAGATCGGCATGACGCAGCTGGTAGGCCGACAGGTTGATCGCCACGCGCATGCGCATGCCTTCGTCGCGCCAGACGCCGGCCTGCCGGCAGGCTTCCTCGATCAGCCAGTTGCCGATCGCGCCGATCAGGCCGAAGCGCT